>QHBR01000167.1 GCA_003244015.1 Hyphomicrobiales bacterium
ATATTTTTCGAGGTGCCCAAAGGTACCTTCATCGTTTCTCAAAAAGCTTTGCCGTCGGCGAATATTTTCCCCAGTCCGCCCGGAGTCCTCCCCGAATCAACGACTGGCGCTAAGGTCGATCCCGTGCAGATCTATCACCTTGGTATTTGGTTCAATGGTGCGAACGATGCCGTGAAGGCTGGCTGCCCTGGCAATCAGAGGCCGTTCACGAGCAACCATGATGCCGGCATTCAGATCCTCAACACAGGAAATTTCCCTGATGACCATGGGCCATTGTTAGATCTCCAATAGCCAGCAAAGACGCTTCCCATCCCTCGCCTAAACCAGCTCTCCTCCGGCTGGGCGAGGACGCAGAGTGGCGGCCGCGGAGACAACGCCCATTTGTCCCGCGGCCGCTCTTTTTTGCGGAAGGGAAACGCGACACTTGTGTCCGCGGCAACGGCGTCTATGTCGGGCCTCATCTGGAAATAGCACACGCGCGTCATTGAGTCACCGGATACCTCATGTCACCTTCGGGCCCGTCGAAAGGCTGCATGTCGAACTTTTTAATATGCCGCCCAACAATGATTTCGGCATCTTTATCATTCAGGTTCCCAACGCACCTTTCGGGCTGGCCTGGTATAACGGAGATATCTTGACCGACGGCGACGGTCGCGGCGTCGGTGACTTTGTCGGACGCTTCAGCACCGGGACCTTCATCCTTTCCCCGGGCGCCGTTCCGTCGCCCCCGGTTTTCCCGGATGATTCAAAAACAGGCGTGAAGACCGCGCCCGTGCAAATCTACCACGTCGGAATTTGGTTCAACAACGTGGCCGAAGCTAACGCGGCCGGCTGTCCACCCAACGTTGTAACTCCGTTCACAAGCAATCACCAGGCCGGCATTCAAGTCCTGAACACCTCGACCTTCCCGGACGACTTCGGTCCTCTCCGCCACGTCCAATGACACACCGGGATGAAGAGAGTTAATTCTTCCCCATAGTAACAAAGCCGATCATCAATGTTGGACCCGGCCAAGCTGGCCGGGTCTTTCTGTAAGTGGCTCGGTTTTTGACTATTTTTTAAAAGACAAGCTTTGCAGCTTGCTCCCCGGCGGCGCGCCCTCCGGAAAAATTTCAAAAGCGTAAACTGCTCCAGTTGCGTCGGTTGGAAAATCGACGGTCCGCCCGGCATTGCCGCTGGCGTCGGTTCGAAGGGTTCCGAGCTGGCGGAAGCATTTCAAGAAAATACGGTAACTCGTGTTGGGAGATACACCCGCAAGGCGTATGGCGGCCGTGGATGTGGTACTCGTGCCGGTAGACACCGTCGCGGACCCGCCGACGATGGCTGAACCGGTGTCGCCGACGTTGTCATTGGTGCAGCTGCCTTCGTCCTGGCGGACAAGGGCAACCGTCGTCGCCGTCTTCGTCGAGAGCGGGAGCTGAACCGGACAAGCGGTGCCGTCCCGCGCCGAAATCGTGTAGGAATATGTCTTGTCGCCGCTGCCGGCCTTCACGACACTCCCGATTGTTGCACCGGCCGGAGCGCCATCGGCCGAGGTGAAATCGGCATGGTCGTTGTACCAGCAAGTCAGCGGTTGATTTTGCGCAATTGCCACACCCGCGCCCGGTAAAATCACCGTCGCGGTCAAAATGCTCTTCCACATGGTTTTCATGGCGTTCCGATTTTTGATGAGAGCCTTTCCCGACGGCGCTTGAACCGGTTCGGGCCGGAAAATGCAACAGGACAAACACGGCGAATCGATTCACGATTTTCTCAAGGCGCCGCCAAGAAGGCAATCTTAGGGTGAAGTCCATAGCACGGCCGGGATCGCTTGGATATTCCCGCGCCCCGCCGGGCCTCGGCGGAGACGCTAATATGTGGGGAGATTGTACACATATCAGCTAACTATCGTGACGGGGCCGATTCCCGTCCTATAGAACAGGATCGATGGTCAACCCGGCGAAAGAGCCCGCATTTCCACACCGGCATCTGCTCGGGATCGAGGGGCTTTCCGCGCAAGACATCAGCTTTCTTCTCGATCTCGCCGAGGCGGCGATCGAAGTGTCGCGCCAGGTCGAGAAAAAGCGCTCGACCTTGCGCGGGAGGACTTTGATCAACCTCTTTTTCGAGGCTTCGACCAGGACCCAAGCGTCCTTCGAACTCGCCGGCAAGCGTCTCGGCGCCGACGTCATGAACATGCCGGTGGCAACCTCGAGCGTCAAGAAGGGCGAGACGCTGATCGATACGGCGATGACGCTGAACGCGATGCGGCCCGACATTATCGTGGTGCGCCATGCCCAGGCCGGCGCGGTGCATCTTTTGGCGAAGAAGGTCGATTGCGCGGTCGTCAACGCGGGCGATGGCGCGCATGAGCATCCAACCCAGGCGCTGCTCGATGCGCTCACGATCAGGCGCAACAAGGGCAGGATCGAAGGTCTCACGGCCGCGATCTGCGGCGACATTCTCCACTCGCGTGTCGCGCGCTCCAATATATTGCTGCTCTCGGCGCTCGGCGCGCGGGTGCGCGTTGTCTCGCCATCGACGCTGCTGCCGCCGGGAATCGAACGCATGGGGGTCGAGGTATTCCGCGACATGCGTGCCGGGCTCGAAGGCGCCGACATCGTGATGATGCTCCGCTTGCAGCGCGAGCGGATGCAGGGCGGCTATGTCCCTTCGGCCAAGGAGTATTTCCGCTTTTTCGGCCTCGACGAGGCAAAGCTTTGTTTCGCCAAACCCGATGCGCTGGTGATGCACCCAGGACCGATCAACCGCGGCGTCGAAATCGATTCCGCCGTCGCCGACGGGCCAAGGAGCCTCATCCGCGAGCAGGTCGAGATGGGCGTCGCGGTGCGGATCGCCGTTTTGGAGGCCCTGGCGCAGCATTTGCCCAATGGCTGAGAGTGAGTTTCGCGTGAAAAGTTCCTCGACCACCGCCATTGCCCACCGGCCGCTCGTTCTCGTCAATGCAAGGCTGATCGATCCGGCGAAACTCAGCGAGACCATGGGCGGAGTCCTTGTCGCCGATGGTTTGATCCGCGATTTTGGCCCAGCCATTGCGTCGGCAAATCTTCCCGCCTACGCGCGAATCATCGATTGCGGCGGCGATTGCGTGGCGCCCGGCCTTATCGACATGTGGGCGTTCATCGGCGAGCCCGGCGCCGAACATCGCGAGACGATCGCGACCGCGACCATGGCGGCGGCGGCGGGCGGCATCACGACCGTCCTTGCCCGCCCCGATACCAATCCGCCGGTCGACGAGGCGGCGGTGGTCGATTTTCTGTTGCGCCGCGCACGCGATACCGGCCGCGTGCGGGTGCTTCCCTTGGCGGCTTTGACGGCCGGCCTCGACGGCGCGGAGATTGCCGAGATCGGTCTGTTGCAACTGGCGGGCGCGGTGGCGTTCAGCGATGGCGCGCGAGCGATCCGCAACGCGCGTGTCATGCGCCGCGTCATGCAGTACGCCCGCGATTTCGATGCTCTCGTCATCCATTACGCGGAGGATCGCGATCTAGCGGGCGAGGGCGTGATGAACGAAGGCGAATTCGCCTCGCGCCTCGGCCTTGCCGGAATTCCGCGCGAGGCGGAAGCAATCATGCTCGATCGCGACATAAGGCTCGCGAACCTTACCGGCGCGCGCTACCATGCCGCGCTCGTCACGACGGCGCTTTCCTTGGACATTATCGCCAAAGCCAAGGCCGATGGCTTGGCCGTAACCTGCGCCACCTCGATCAACCATCTGACCCTCAACGAAAACGACATCGGCGATTACCGGACGTTTTTGAAACTCGCGCCGCCGTTGCGCCACGAAGACGAGCGGCGCGCGATCGTCGCGGCTTTGGAGTCGGGCCTCATCGACGCCGTCGTTTCGGACCATAACCCGCAGGATGTTGAAACCAAACGCCTGCCGTTCACCGAGGCGGAAGCTGGCGCGATCGGCTTGGAGACCATGCTTTCCGCGGGCCTGCGGCTCGTTCATTCCGGGGAAATTCCGCTCGGGCGTCTCATTGCCGCCATGACCATCCGGCCGGCCGAGATCCTCGGTCTGTCGCAAGGAAGGCTTGAAGTGGGCGCGCCCGCCGATCTCATCCGCTTCGACCCCGACGAGCCTTTTGTCGTCGATCCGGCGAAACTGCATTCGCGCTGCAAGAACACGCCGTTCGACGAGGCCCGCATGGAGGGCAAGGTAAAGCTCACCATGGTCGCGGGCGAGATTGTTTTCGAGGCCAAGTGAAGATCGCCGGCAACTCCCGTAAGCGCCGCCAGCCATGGAGAGTTTGCGGTTTTCGCGGGACAGCCTTAAGAAGATTGACGTAACCCGCGCGAAAACGGGCCGAGGCAACGGAAGGAGGGAGCGATGAAGCACACGCTCGTAATGCTGACCGCTGGTTTGTCCTTTGTGGCCGCCATTGGGGTCGCGGCCACGGAGCCCGCCGTGGCGACGGACCAGGAACTCATGGACAAATTGAAGGACGCCGCCCCGGCCGCGGTGTTGAAGGGCGCGACAATTTTCAATATGGGCGCCGACGGGCAAATGAAGGCCATCCAGACGGGCACCAACGGCTGGACCTGTATGGACCCGCATGGTGCCCCCATGTGCGCCGACGAGGCCGCCATGGAATGGGCAAAGGCCTGGCAGGCGAAGGGACCAGCACCGCAAAAGCTGGGTTTCATCTACATGCTGAGGGGGGACAACGGAACCAGCAATACCGACCCGTATGCCACGGAGGAGACCCCGGACAACAACTGGGTCACGACGGGCTCGCATGTGATGATCGTGGGCGCCGAGGCCAAGAGCATGATGCGGGGCTACCCGAGGGACGCCAAGCCGGACCCCACAACACCCTATGTGATGTGGCCGGGAACACCCTACGAACATTTGATGCTTCCAGTTAAGTAAGGATGCGTGGCGGATCAGGAGCTCGAACAGCGATTGCAACGGCGGCGAATACGGCGGGCGATCGCCGTGGTGTTCCCAGTCTTTCAGATCGAGAAATCCTCGTCGAAGGACCTTGTGTTGCGCAGCCTTATGAACACTCTGTCATCGGGTTTTAGCCCAAGGTCCTTGTAAGCGTGCGCGGGGAGAGCCGCATCGACGACCGTGTCGTTGTCGATGCGGGCGAGTTCGACATTTACCAAGGATCCCGCGAAGCCAATGTGGTTGATTCTGGCGGCGATGCCAAAGCCGTCGGAGTTCTCGCGCCTTATTTCAATGTCGTGCGGACGCACGAAAGTCACGCCGCCGGCGTCAGCCGGGCTTGCCGCCACGGCATCGCCGGCATTTGTCTTGCGGGCATGGAAAAGATTGTAACTGCCCAAAAACTTGAAGACGAACGGATTGGCCGGGCTGTCGTAGATTGCTTCCGGCGAGTCGAATTGCTCGATTCTCCCTTCGTTCATGACCGCAACCCTATCCGACACGTCAAGCGCCTCTTCCTGGTCGTGGGTGACAAGGACGGTCGTCACATGAATCCTGCGGTGCAATTTGCGTAGCCAGCGTCTCAGCTCGCGGCGGACGGTCGCGTCGAGGGCGCCAAAAGGTTCGTCGAGCAAAAGGACGCGAGGCTCGACCGCGAGCGCACGGGCCAGCGCCACCCGTTGCCGCTGCCCGCCGGAGATCTGGGATGGATAGCGCTGCGCGAAGTTTTGCAGCTGAACGAGTTGCAAAAGCTCGCCGACCTTGGCGCGGATTTCCGCCTCCTTGGACCTCAGGCGCCAGGGCTTCGCGCGCAGCCCGAACGCGACGTTCTCGAAAACGCTCATGTGCTTGAACAGCGCATAGTGTTGGAAGACAAAGCCGATGCGCCGTTTGCCGGCCTCCTGAGCGGAAACGTCGCGGCCGTCGAAGAGGATCGGCCCGCTGCCGGGGTCGGCGGCTTCGATTCCCGCGATCACCCGCAAAAGCGTCGTCTTGCCGGAGCCGCTCGGCCCGAGAAGGGCGACGAGTTCGCCGGTCTCGACCTTGAGGCTAACTTTGTCGAGCGCCTTGAACTGATTGAAGGTCTTGTTGACCGAGCACACCTCGATGCTCATTGCGTCCCTTCTTCCTCTACCTGGCGCATTTCGCTCTTGCCGGTTTGGCGCTCGACGATGGTCTGGACGATCAAGGTGACGATCGCCAGAAAGGCCAGCAATGACGCAACGCCAAACGCTGCCTGGTTGTTGTATTCGTTCCACAGTTTCTCGATGCGCAGCGGCATTGTATCGTTGGAGTCGATGTGTCCCGAGACTACCGAGACCGCGCCGAATTCGCCAAAGACGCGCGCCGTGCAGAGGATTACGCCGTAAAGTAACGCCCATTTTACATTGGGCAAGGTAACCTTCCGGAACGTGCGCCAGCCCGAGGCGCCAAGCGAGAGGGCCGCCACCTCTTCGTCGGAACCCTGGGCTTCCATGAGCGGAATCAACGAGCGCGCGACAAACGGAAAGGTGACAAAGATCGACGCGAGCACGATCGCCAAAGGCGTAAAAATGATGCCAGTGAAGCTTCTGGTGAAGGCGAGCGGCCACCAATCCTGCGCAAAGCCACGCCAATGCAGCGAGAAAGGGTCGGGCCAAGTAAAGCTCGAAGCCCACGCGCCGAGCACGCCGCTGCGGCCAAGTAGCAGGACGAAGATGAGGCCCGCGATAACCGGCGACACCGAAAAAGGCAGGTCGATCAGCGCGATCAAAAAGGCGCGGCCCTTGAACCGGAATTTTGTCACCGACCATGCGGCCGCAAGCCCGAAGACGATGTTGAGGGGAACGACGATGACCGCAATGCCCGCGGTCAGCCTGATCGAACTCCAGGTCTTCTCGGCCTGACCGCGCTCCGCCGCGAGTTTGCGCCGCTCGGCCGGGCTAAGCCGCGCGCCAACGGGCGGGCCGGCCACATGCAATACTCTGACATACGCGTCAACCCCCTTGGAAAGAGCCTGGGCGAATACGTTCACCACCGGTATCACAATGAAGAGGGTGAGAAAGATGACCGTCGTCGCGACCATGACGCGGCGGATAAGCGGATGGCCCGACGGGGGCGGGTTCCCGAACGCTCCGGTCGTCTGAGTTTGGGCCGCCAACTCTTCCGCCATGAACCAGTCCTCGTTGCAAAAATGCGATTGATGCGGGTGGAACCACTCGCATTACCTCACGTCGCCCGTTCGCGACGGCGCATCCACCATTCGAGGCCATTGATCGCAAGCAACATAAGGAGCGAGAAGAAAAGCAAAACGATGCCAATAGCGGTCGCTTCCGCGGTGCGAAAATCGTCGAGCTTGGTGACGATCTGCAAGGGCGCGATCTGCGACTTGCCAGGAATATTTCCGGCGATGAAAATCACCGAACCATATTCGCCGATCGCGCGGGCGAAGGCCAACGCCAATCCGCTGAGCCACGCCGGCAAGATTGCAGGGAAGATAACGCGCCGCAAAATCGTCGCCCTACTGGCCCCCAGGCTCAACGCGGCGTGTTCATATTCCGTATCCCAATCGCGCAGTACCGGCTGGACCGTCCGCACCACGAAGGGCAGTCCAACGAAGATCAGAACGAGCACGATTCCCGTATTGGTGTTGGAATAGGGAAAACTTAGCCACGATAGGGCATCGGCGGACAAAACCTCGCCAAACCCGGCGAGCCTCGCCACCCCGTTGATGGAGCCCGCGACATGGCGGCCCAATCCGCCGATCCAACCATCCGCCAGATAAAGCGAACTGAACGTCAGACCGGCGACCGCGGTCGGCAGGGCGAAAGGAAAGTCGATGAGCGCGTCGAACAGCCGCCGCCCTAGGAAAGGCTCGCGCACGAGCACCCAGGCCACGATCAATCCGAAGACGCCATTGACAGCCGCCGCGATGGCCGAGGCAGTGAATGTAAGCCTGTAGGACGCGACGACGATCGGATCGGTGACGGTCTGCCAGAAGTCGCTCCAGCCGAGCTGAGCCGTCTTGAAAAGCATGCCGGCGAGCGGGATCAGGACCAGCACGGACAGATAAAAAAGCGTATAGCCGAGGGTAAGCGGCAGTCCAGGAACAAGCCGCGATGGGTGCGTCGTCGAGCGAAACGCCGCCGCGTTTTCGCTCATTTTGCCGGCCTGTAGATCCGGTCGAACAACGCGCCGCCGGCGAAGAACGCTTCATGCGCCTTCACCCAGCCGCCATAGGTCTCGTCGATGGTGAAGAGCGGGATAGGCGGCAATTCCGCGCTGTATTTATTCAAGGCATCGACATCGCGCGGCCTGTAATGAAGCTGCGCCACGGTCTCCTGTGCTTCGGACGTATAGAGAAATTTCAAATAGGCTTCCGCGAGATCCCGCGTGCCTTTTTTGTCCACCACTTCGTCGACGACGGCAACCGGCGGCTCGCCGAGGATGCTGCTCGGCGGATAGACGATTTCGAACTTGTCCTTGCCGAACTCGTCCAGCGCCAGCCAGAGCTCGTTCTCCCAATTCAACAGGACGTCGCCAAGCTGCTTTTGCGCGAAGGTGACGGTCGCGCCGCGCGCGCCGGTATCCAGAACCGGAACGTTGTGGTTGTAGAACGTCTCGATGGCCGCGCGGGCTTCGGCGTTGTCATAGACCGGGAAGTCCCGCGCCGTTCGCGCCGCCGCCTGCGATTCCTTCAATCCCTCCAGCGTGGAGGGATCGTGGGTCTTCGCACCGGCGACCGCGCCAAAGAGCGCCAGGAACGCCCAGCGTCCGGCGCCGCTCGTCTTGGGATTGGCCACAATCACCTGCACGTTGGGCCCGGTCAAATCCTTCCAATCCTTGATGTTTTTCGGATTGCCCTTGCGCACGAGAAAGCCGACCGTCGAAGTGTAAGGGCAGGAGTTGTAAGGCAGTTTCTCCTGCCAGCCAGGCTTGATCAGCCCGGCGCGCTCGATTGCGATAATATCCCAGGCGAGGGCCAAAGTGACGACGTCGGCTTGCAATCCATCGATCACCGAACGCGCTTGTTTGCTCGATCCCCCATGGGACTGTTCGAAGAGCACGCTCGCACCCGTGTGGGATTTGTAGCGCTCCGCGAACAAAGCGTTGATTTCCGTATAGAGTTCCCGCGTGGGATCGTAGGAAACATTGAGGAGCTTCGCCTCCTCGCTCATCGCCGGAAGCAAAGCTGCGGCAAACCACAGGGTCAAGCAGGATATCCACACTGCTGCGCGGAATGAACGGGCACCCAAATTGGGCAATGCTTTCGCGAATTGCCGGCCTTGCCGCGCCGCTACGACCGCGGAGATCGCGGCGAAACCGCCCAACGAGAATGCAAACTTCCGGATCATGAGCTTGTCCGATCCTATTATTTTTAAAGATTTTCCTGACACCGAAGCCGTCGCGGAGGATTTTTCTGGCATGCGGCATGCTTTTTATGACTAAGTCTATGGAAAAAGGGATTGTCAATAGCCGGAGCGCCGCGGGCCACGGAATTCGTTTCAAGGAGCGCCTTTGCGCTTTCCGGCCACGCAAGTCGATCAACTTTTTTTGGACATGCTCCAAGTGACCTCATTGATCGACCTTTGGCGTGGAACTTGACCGCGCGGCCGACGTGTTGCAGCAACTGGACACGGATTGCTCTATTTGATTGGAGAGTGTCGTGTCCAGCACGCGCCCGCCTCTGCCGCCCTTCACGCGCGAAACCGCGGTGGCAAAAGTGCGCCTTGCCGAAGACGCATGGAACACCCGCGACCCTGCCCGCGTCGCGCTTGCCTATAGCGGGGACAGCCGCTGGCGCAACCGCTCGGAATTTTTTGCCGGACGCGCGGCCATCGTCGAATTCCTGACCCGCAAATGGGCAACTGAATTTGATTACCGGCTCATCAAGGAGCTTTGGGCATTCCACGAAAACCGCATCAGTGTCCGCTTCCAATATGAGTGGCGCGATGACGCAGGCCATTGGTTTCGCGCGCATGGCAACGAGCAATGGGAATTCGATGGCGATGGCCTGATGCGCCGCCGGGATGCAAGCATCAACGATTTGGCGATCGCGCCGGAAGACCGCAAATTCCTGTGGCCCGCCGGACCGCGTCCCGCCAGCCATCCAGGCCTGAGCGAACTCGGTCTATGAGCCCTTGCTTTCCCTCTGGGCGCCGCTTCGCCCGACGCTGGAATAGACAAAACCCCGCCTTGCCATGTTCTCCGGGTCGTAAATGTTGCGCAGATCGATCATGACGGGCGCGGCGAGAGCCGATTTGACGCGATCGAGATCGAGCGCGCGAAACGCATCCCATTCGGTCACGATGACCAGCGCATCGGCCTTGTCGCAGCAGGAATAGGGGTCGTAGAAAAAGGTGAGACCGTCAAGAACAAGGCGCGCCTGATCCATGCCTTCGGGATCGAAGGCATGGATCCGCGCACCCCCATCCTGCAGCGCGGTGATGATCGAAATCGCGGGGGAATAGCGCATGTCGTCGGTATTCGGCTTGAAAGTGAGACCCAAAACCGCGATCGTCTTGCCGCGCACCGTCCCGCCGCAGGCCGCCAAGACTTTGCGGGCCATGGCGCGCTTGCGCTGGTCGTTGACCGCGGCGACCTCTTCGACGATCCGGACCGGCGCGCCATGATCCTGGGCGGTCTTGATCAGAGCCTGGGTGTCCTTCGGAAAGCAGGAGCCGCCGTAGCCCGGACCCGCATGCAGGAATTTGGATCCGATGCGCTTGTCGAGGCCGATCCCGCGCGCCACCTCCTGGACATTGGCCCCGACCCGCTCGCAAAGATCGGCGATCTCGTTGATGAAGGTTATTTTCGTGGCGAGAAAAGCGTTGGCCGCGTATTTGGTCAGTTCCGACGTCCGGCGGCCGGTAAAAAGGAAGGGTGCCTGGTTCAGATAGAGCGGCCGATAGATTTCCGTCATGACCGCTTCGGCGCGTTTGTCCTCGACGCCGATGACAATGCGGTCCGGCCGCTTGAAATCGTCGATCGCCGCCCCTTCGCGCAGAAATTCCGGGTTGGAAACAACCGCGAAATCGGCGTCCGGCCGGGCCTCGCGGATGATCCTTTCGACTTCGTCGCCGGTGCCGACGGGAACTGTGGATTTTGTCACGATCACCGTAAACCCATCGAGCCCGGCGGCAATCGAACGCGCGGCCTGGTAGACGAAGGAAAGATCGGCATGGCCGTCGCCGCGCCTCGACGGCGTTCCGACCGCGATGAAGACTGCCTGGGACGAAGCTACCGCCGTGGCACGATCGGTGGAAAAGGAAAGCCGGTGTTGCCGCACATTATTTCCAACGAGATCGTGCAAGCCGGGTTCGAAGATCGGCATTTTTCCGGCCTTCAAGGCCTCGATTTTTTGCCCATCGCTGTCAATGCAAACGACCGTATGTCCGAAATCCGCGAGACACGCCCCCGACACGAGCCCCACGTAGCCAGAACCGATCATTGCAATGTGCATCTTTTGCCCCCAAGGCGCCGGTAACGTCCAACGCGGCCATAGCACGATTGCAAGCGGGGTGGCACCCGTCACCGCTGCGCGGCGGCGTTTGGCGACGTACGAAAATTGCGCGATCTGCCCGGAAATGCTGTAAAACCCCGCCTGCGGGAAATAATTTTATCGATTTTCATGCGAATGAACCCATGACCGGCAAGCGGCAATTGAGCGAGGGCGCAACGCCATGAACGCGGACCTGCCGCCCGATCTATGTATCATCGGCGGAGGCCCAGGCGGTTTCTCGCTGGCGCTTGGGGCGGCGGCTAGCGGCCGGTCCGTGGTCCTCGTCGAAAAAGGCGCGCTTGGCGGCCGCGGGCTTACCCATGCCATTCCGCGCCATGCCTTGCTGGCGGCGAGCCGTGCCGCCGCTTTGGCACGCGGCGCCGCCAATTCCGGCATTGTCGCCCTAGCGCCGCAAATTGCCCAAGCGCCGCAAATCGATTTCGCCCGCGTGCGTCAACATGCCGCCGCCCTGCTTGCGGCGCTCGCGCCAAATTATACGCAAGCGCGTCTCGAAGCCATGAATGTGAAGGTCATTCGTGCGCCGGGACGCTTCACCCGTCCCGATACCTGCGAGGCGGGCGGCGAGAAAATCAAGGCGCGACGCTTCGTTGCCGCGACCGGATCCGTCGAGAGAATTCTGCCCATTCCGGGGCTCGACCTCGTGCGGCTGCTCGACTGCGCCGCGCTCTGCGCGTTGGAACATCCGCCCCGCTGTCTTATCGTCATCGGCGCCGATCCGGATGGGCTCGCGCTCGCGCAAGCGCTGCGCCGGCTCGGGTGCGAGGCGATCGTGCTTCGCGGAGGGAGAAATATTCGTTTCGGAAGACGAAGAACTTGCCGCGCCGGTGCGCGCCGCGTTCGCGCGCGACGGCGTCGTCGTGCATGAGGACGTGCGAATTTCGCGGATCGAGCCGCGCGGCGACGGCGTTCGTGTTTTCATCGCCGCCGCCGGGCATGAAAAACCCGTCGCGGGTTCGCACATTCTGGTCGCCGCCGGCCGTGCGCCGGCCGTCGAGGGCCTTGGTCTTGCCGCGGCGAGGGTGCGTTACAACGAAAGCGGCATCGAGACAGACGCCTCTCTTGTCACCAGCAACCGGCGCATCCACGCGATCGGCGCGGTCGTAAGAAGCGCGCGGCAGGGCGGCGCCGCCGAACAGCACGCCGGTCTCGTCCTGCGCACCGTTCTCGGATTGCCAGGCTCGCGAACGCATCGGCAGGTGGCCGCCCGGGTTATTTTGACCTCCCCCGCGATGGCCACGGCGGGACTGCCGGAAGCGCAAGCGCAGGCGGAGCATCGCCATATTCGCGTGCTCCGCTGGCCGTTCGCCGAAACGGAGCGTGCCCGTATCGAGCATCGGCGCGGCGGGCACGTCAAGCTTGTCACCAGCCGGAGGGGCGCCCTTCTCGGCGCCGGTATCGTCGGCCCGGGGGCGGAGGAGTTGATCAACCTCTTTACGCTCGCCATATCGAAAGGCATGACCGCCAGCGATCTAGCCTCGCTGATGGTTCCTTATCCGGCGCTGGCCGATGCGGCGCGGCGCGCCGCAATGACGTTTCGGGACAGCCGGCTTGACGCCCCGTTAGGGCGCTTTCTGATAGAATGGAACCGTTCGATCAAACTGCAAACTTTCAGAATCAGAGAGCTGGTGTGGTTGCTTATGGAAAAAGCCGGGCAAGTTTTCCCCGATCCAACGTAGCGCACGATCATAAAAAGGTCCATAACTGTTGGACACAATCGGGTAAGAAAACAAATAAGTAGTGGCGTGGGCGATTCGACGTAAAGCGATCGTGGCCGAGTGGAACAGTGCCGCGCCTCTGGCGTTGATTCGAATTGGGGTTGCCATGAGCGATCTCGTGATGCCTCCGGGCGAGGGTCTCGCGGCGAACGGAATCCTCGCGAAAAAGCGCCGGACGGTCCGTTTCGGCCTGGCGACGCGGGTGCTTCTGTTAAACACCGCTTTCGTCATCGCCGCGGCAACGATGATCTACATCCCCGCCATTGCCACCTATCGCGAGAATTGGTTGTGGCAACGCCTCAGCGCCGCCTATACGGCCGCGCTCGTGCTCGATGCGGCGCCCAAGGCCATGGTGCCTCCCGAATTGTCGCGGAAATTGCTGGATAGCGTCGGCGCGCGAATCATCGTCCTCAGCAAACATGGCACGAAACGAATCCTCGCCGCTTCCGAGTTGCCTCGCCGCGTGGATGAAGTTTACGATTTTCGCCAGTCTGCTTACCAGCCCCTGCCCGAGGCGATTGCCACACTAATGGCGCCGCCAGGGCGTGTCATCACGATCGTCGGCGAAGCGCCCACGGGCGGCGAATGGATCGCGATCACTATGGACGAGGCGCCGCTGATCAAAGCCATGCGCGCCTATTCGCTCCGGCTCTTGGCGGTTACCCTCATCATGTCGTCGATCGTCGCGAATCTCGCAACCGTCGCGATTGTCGTCATGGTGCTTCGCCCGGTGCGGCGGCTCACCGACAATTTGATCGAATTCGGCGCCAATCCCGAGAATTCCTCCCGCCGCATCATCGTCCCGTCTGGCGGCAATCACGAGATTGCTTATGCCGAAGAGGAACTCGCCATAATGCAGCATGTTCTCGTCCGCGAGTTGCAAGAGAAAAAACATCTAGCCGCGCTTGGGCTCGCGGTTGCCAAGATCAATCACGACATGCGCAACATGCTGGCGTCGGCGCAGCTTTTGTCTGACCGCCTCGCGAATGCCGACGATCCGCTCGTCCAACGGCTCGCGCCCAAGCTCGTCGCCACGCTCGACCGCGCGATCCGTTTCTGTCAAGCGACGCTGACCTATGGCCGCGCCGCCGACGATCCGCCAAAATCGACGCGCTTTCCGTTGCACGGGCTCGTCGCCGAGGTCATGGAGATGATCGGGCTCGAAGCGCGGGGCGAGATCGAGTTCGTCAACGCGGTCGCCGCCGATTTCGAGCTCGCCGCGGATCGAGAGCAAATGTTTCGCGTGCTTATGAATCTTCTTCGCAACGGCGCCGAAGCGCTGGAGAACGCCAGGGCGGAGCCCGGACGGCCGAAGCGAATCCGGGTCTTGTCCTGGCTTGAGGACAAAACCGCGGTGATTGAAGTCGCCGATACCGGACCCGGCGTGCCGGCAAGCGCGCGGGCGCGGCTCTTCACCGCCTTCAGCTCAAGCCGTTCCGGCGGGTCCGGCCTCGGCCTCGTGATCGCGGCCGATCTCGTGCGCGGCCATGGCGGTGCCATCACGCTGGTCCCCGGCGCCGATGACGAGAATTCGGGCGCGAAATTTCGTGTTACCCTACCCCAGGCCGCTATTGGCACGCACTAAAGCGATAGCATTTCCCCGCCCTGGCCCCTATTGCCAGGAGGATGCCGAGCGGTTAAGTCTCGCACCGGTTTCCGCGCGTCATTTCGTGAGGCGGGGGCGGCCATATTGGCCCCGAGTGGGCCATCCCGCCGGAGGCGCCCGTAGCTCAGCTGGATAGAGCACTAGACTACGAATCTAGGGGTCGGGAGTTCGAATCTCTCCGGGCGCGCCATTCTGCCACCACTCCAGAACAAAACTGGGCACCGTCCGTCCGGTCTGACCCCAAAAGCGGACGTTAGATGGGGCTGCTACATTGTAGCGCGCGAAGAAATCGCCAGCTGCAGGGGGGCTCAGTGCTGGATAACCCGAAAACTCCAAGATGGGCGCGGAAATTACTTCAGGGGATTACTTACTGGATCGGCCATCGACGAAGCCTCTATGACCAGTACCCACTCGGGGAGTCGGCCTTCGCCGCAGAGTTCTGTAATCTCATCTACGCTCAATTATTGGTCGGCGGGACCGGCACCGGCAAGACCCACCTTGCAATCGTCCGCAGCGGCTTCCGCGGACGGTTATACAGCGGGTCGATCTGGTCAACCGGCTCGAGACCGAGACCCGTAACGGACGGCAGGGCCGGTTCGCCGAACATCTGACGCGCATGGACTTCATCGTCCCAATGAACTCGGCTAGCGGTTTGCGTCAGCTCTCGCAGCCCCCGCAAGATCCTGCGCGGCGATTGCCAGAATCTCGTCGGCGTGAGAAATCGCGATGAAATGCCCGCCATCGGCGACTTCATGCCACACCGCTTCGGGCATCTGCTCGCCCAGCGGCTTGTTCACCGCCTCGGGTACAAGGGTGTCCGCTGCCCTGCCATAGATGAACTGGCCGATGGATAGCCGTGACGTCGAATGGCCACTCTTGGTACAGCATCCGAGCGTCGCTCACGAGGCCTTCGGCTCCTTGCCGGAAACACTCGCGCCCAGACTCCACAATGACGTTCAGCACGTGCTCGTCAGCGAGCGCCTCGAGATCAGCAGGGCAGCCCGCTTTCAGCAGCCCCTGCTTGTACTGCTCTGGGAACCGAATTGCAGCCACATCGAGCAGGTCATACATGAGCTGGAATCCCGGACGAAAATGCAGCGCAAGGAAGCCACCCATCGCGTCGACTTTGGACAGATCCTTCGCCGCCCAGTTCGCTCCGAACGAGCCGTAAGACGCGCCGGCGATGCTGGTGACGTGCACCAGCCTCGCCGGATCGAGGTACGCCGCTGCCGCGAGCGCCCAGGGGCCGCCCTCAGACCAGCCTGTCACCGCGAATGTATCGGCGCCAAGAGCGTTGGCTACCGCTTCCAAGTCAGCAGCCCAGCTGGCGAAGGTCCGGTCCCGCTGGGGATCTGATTTGCCCTGGCCAGGCCGATCGACGCACACCAATCGCAAGCCAAGCTCACGCGCGCGGGGCTCGAAGACTTTCGCCTCAAGCCGACTGGAGGGCCCGCCGTGGTTGTGCAGTACCAGCGGGCCGCTGGGGTCCCCGACCTGGAGGTAGACCAGCGACCGATCGCCGATGCTGACTGACCCTTCGCCATGGGCCAGGGCGGTGCTTTTGGCAGCCATTCTGCGTCCTCCGGCGGGCTCAGGCAGCAACCCTTGTAAGTCGCTTTGGATTTTCTGACTTCTGCAGGCTACTCAGCCGATTCCGGCCGAGTCAAATCAAAAGCTAGTCCTGCAGGCTGCTCGACCGCCCCGCGTGCAAGCGAGTCTTCGCCAAGTGGCGCGATGGTGCCGCTAACCGGGTTCTATGAATGGGAGACCACCGGCAAGCCAAAGCAGCCGTCGCGGTTCACGATGGCTGACGAACAGCCGCTTGCGCTTGCCGGGTTGTGGGAGTTTATGGCATGCAGCGCGATTGGGGTGGCTCCAAAATTATAGAGCCCATACAATGACATAGCGGTGCCCAGTTTCATCCTCTCCGGGCGCGCCACTAATTTTCATGATTGCTTGAATAAATTTCTGCATACGCCTTAGCGTATCAGGCTCAGGCTGGGTCGTGTCGCCACCTGGCCGCCACGGCGTAGAATATTCAACAGCTTGGGCTTCTTTGACCTCGGACTTTTTTGGACACAGCCAAAGTGTCACCATCGCCAAAGGATGTCATGAACTCCAGCATATGGGGCGGGAGCGCCCGATCTCCGCGATGGGGCGAAACCTGGAAGCGAGAGCGCAACGCCTCCAACTTGCGCAGACACCGTCTTGACCGGCGCCGGGCTCGATGTCACCTGCGGTCACTATCCCGGCATAATGGGCGAGGAGCGAATCGACCCCGAAGCCTCGAAGACAATGCGTGGCGTTGAAAGGCCCGGCACGCGGGGCAATCGGCGAGCGGGCCTGGCGCCATGCCACGCGGTTGGCGTTTGTCTCATCAAAGCCGCATTGCGGAAGCCGGCGGTTCCGCGCCAGCCCCGGAACACGCTGGCGGCGTATCGTTCCAGGTGTCGCCCCGTGGCACCCCCGGCCGAGCGGATTTGGTGCGATAGATGAACCAATTCGCAAAAACGCGCTTCCGCCGGGATCCTGCCTTTTTGTTTTCGCATTGACAAAATACGAGGACGGTTCAGCTTGATAGAGCGTTTCGCGCGGATCTCACCTCGCGCCGCGCCGGTTCGACAGGAGAAAACGAGATGTTTCAAAAAGGTGGAATGCACGCCGCCGCCATTTGCGTCTTCCTTTTTGGAATTTCCGTTCAAGCGTCCGCGGTTCCGCTCTTCTCGCATAAACTGCCGGAGACTACGCCGCTCAAAGCCGTGCCGGTTGTCGTCTTCGGCAAGAACAGCCGGCGCAGCGTGGAGGAATTTGCGGCCGACCAGAAGCTCGACGCCGCCGAGCTTCGCGCCCGTTTTGCGGGCTCCGGCCTCATCGAATGCGGCGATGCGCATGGCGCGGGCCAGCTCACGCTTGCCAATGACCTCGTAACAACCGCGGCCCATGTATTTTTCGACGAAAAGGGCGCTCCGCGAGCAAAGACCTGCTTTTTTTCCATCGAGGCTCGCGGCAAGGAGACGAGGGTGCCGATCGACCTCGGCTCGATCGTTGCGGGCAGCACCAATCCTTACGCGGTCGCGGCGGTTCATGACTGGGCCGTCGCGCGTTTGACGCATCCAATCGAAGGGATAACCCCCTATGGCCTTGCCGATGCGACGCGCTCCAACATGCCGGTCGAGTTCGTCGCGCGCGGCCACATCGACTGGGGCGATGGGCGCAGGCTTTCGATGGAAAAATGCCTCCTGCACGACCAATTGTCGGCCGGCGCGGAAGGAACAAGGGAATTTTCGTTCGATTGCGAAACCGGGGACGGCGCCTCCGGCGGCGCGCTCGTCATGGGAACAAACAAACCGGCGATCGGCGCGATTTTGGTCGGCTGGCGCAGCAACAAACCGTTACGCTCGGCGCCGTTTTCGCGATCCCACTATAATTTCGCCGTGACCATCGAAGGGGCTTTCAAGAGAGCCGTCGTTGCCGCCGCCAGCAAGGTCGTCGTCGCGAAATAGGCGCCGCTTCGTTGATTGTAGCGCAGGCTGACACGGCGATTGAAGCGCCAACTGTCGTTGCCGGTTTCGACGAGTCGCAGTCGGTCAAAGCCTCACCGATGGACGGGTCATAATCGTCGACCATCCAGCCAGGCCAGATTTCGGTTAGGTGCTGGACCCGCCGGCTCACCACCGCATCAAGGCACTGCCCCAAGCCATCCCAGCCCCGATCGCCATCATCGCGACGAGATCGCCCGGCTGAAGACGGCCCGCCCGGTTAGCCTCGTCGAGCGATATCGGCAGCGAGGCACTCGACGTATTGCCGTAACGCTCTAAGTTCAGCCAACATTTTTCGAGCGGAATGCCGAGCCTCGCCAGCACCGATTCGACAATCCGGGCGTTGGCCTGATGCGAGACAATGTGGTCGATGTCGCCGACTCTTAGCCCGTTCGCCGCGAGCGCTTCGAGAAGCGCTTGCGGCAGCGCGCGGACCGCGAACTTATATATCTCGCGCCCGTTCATCGCGATCTTGTGCATGTTCTTGGCAAGCACTTCGGCGGACTGCGGATGCTGGCTGCCGCCGCCCGGTATCTTCAATATTCCAGCGGCGGTTCCGTCGGAATGAAGATGCGTCGATAGGAGGCCGCGTCCGGGATCGCGCGCCGGTCCGACGACCATCGCGCCCGCCGCATCGCCGAACAGCACGCAAGTGTTGCGATCGCTCCAATCGACGAGACGGCTCAAGAGCTCGGCGCCGATTACGAGCACCCGCCGGGCTTTGCCGGTCTTTATGAATTGGTCGGCGATGCACAACGCATAAAGAGAGCCCGCGCAAGCAGCGGAAACATCGAAGGCAAAGGCGCGCGCAGCACCGAGCTTGGCTTGAACGATAACCGCACAGGAAGGCAGCGGCATGTCGGCCGAGACCGTGGCGACGATGATCATGTCGAGATCTTCCGCTCTCGTGCTGGCCATCGCGAGCGCGTGCCTGGCCGCGACAACGGCCATATCCGAAGTGACTTCTCCTTCGGCCGCGATCCGGCGCTCCTTAATGCCAGTGCGCTCGCTGATCCAGGCGTCGGTCGTATCGACCAGCTTTTCGAGATCTTGGTTCGTCAAAATCCGTTTCGGACAATAGGCGCCAGTCCCGAGAAGGTGCGAGTGTAACAACAAACCTGGCCCCTTTATGCCACCGCAATGTGGCCCCAAGGGAGGCCGCACCATTGAGCGCATAAACAATCAAATACGCCCAAACGGAACGATTCGCCAGCCGTCCCAAGCCCCACTGTTCGAAGAAGATGGGGGCAAACGTCAACACTCGCTAATATTTTGAGATATAGGGTTCCGGCGCATCGGCCTCGCATGAAGCACGGCTTGTCGCTATGGAACGATCCGCCAGAAAAAGTCTGTTTCGCGGCCAGGATCATGGAAAAACAAAGATGCGGATCGCTGCTAGCCGCGGCGTTTGTCGCGGCCTTGCGCCTCGCCGGGGATCAACCGGTAAGTTTGCTGCAGAACTCCGATCGTCTCGCGCGCGGCGCGCAGAGAGCGGTTATCTACACGCGGCCTGACCGCCGCCAAGGTCCAGTTGGCGGAACCTTCGGCGTTGTCACGCGGCTGGATTAAAATCTGATCGACCCGTTCAAACCCGCGGCATTGCTTCAGGGTGCGCAGACAAACCTCTTGGAGCTCCGCGGATGAACGGACCTCGCGTCGTATAGTTTCACCGGTCATTGTGTCTCCTCATTTGGCGTTTTGAATACTTCTACCCGCGGAATCGAGCCGCGAGAACTCCGCCGCTCGCGTTGGGCCGGCGCATGAATTTAGACGTTGATTTCCCGGTCCTTGCTAAGGCATTCGAAGTCGCCCTGCTGCCGCATTAACAACTGGCCGACGGGTGAACGCCGCAATGGCGATTCCGTTCCCTGACAGGCTGCCTGACCCCTTTCCTTTCGGTTGCGAGCCGGCGAAGTGTTTTTCCATCTTGCCTTCGCGCACGGAAATGACGCGCCGGGCTTGACCGGAAGCGAAAACAAAAGCTAGTGTGCGTCCGAGTCTTGGGGGAACCTCTCCAAGTCTTGAGGAATCGCTCTGGGCAAAAAGGGGCTTGAATGCGCATGTTTTTCGGGATCATACTTGGCATAATCCTTACGGTCGGCGCGGCCTATGTGTCCGATTCGCTACGCAACACGAGCGGCGGCGAAGGCACCTTTGATCGTCCGATGGTCAATTGGGACGTGGTCAATCACGGCATCAAAGTCTTGTCGGCCACCGTTCAGGACGGCTGGGCGCGTTTGAGCGGGCATGCCAAAGACAATTAATCGAGCTTGGACGTAACGCTTCGCCCGCCGTTGCCACGTTGGAACATGGCTGGGGTCGGGGCACCGCGCAGTCGGGGGAAGCTCGCCAACGGCATCTCCGGGCCAATTGGCATGGGTCACCTCCACACGGCAAACCGCGAGAAAACAATGGTTCCGGCGGGCAATGCCTCGCGCGGCGGCGGCGGCGCGGAAGCCGTCCACCACGTCACCCAAGCGGAGCGGGGCGTCCGGTTTCCAGCGGGCGCCCGGTCATTCGATTTTTTCATTCGGATAGACGCCCCACAGATTCGATTGCTGGATGAATCCATCGAAGCCGTCTCCCGAGACGAGGCACCAGGCACCGTCGCAGCCGCGCACGCTTGCGATCACATTTGGCTGCAACTTCGCGACCGGCGCCGATTTCAAGCTCGCCTTGCTGTAGAGGATCGAATCTATCCCCTTTTTCCAAGGCGCAACCAGAGCCGTGCGCCTTCCCGAAAGAAGCGAATGGAGCACCCAGCCCTCCGCGCCTTCGGAATCGCGGACCTTGCGCCAAATTTCAAATTCGGCGGTGATTTCGACGGGGAGTCCGGCGCGTTGAAAGATCCAAATGGTCCGATGGTCCTTGGAGGGGCCTTCGCGCAGGTTCACCCGATCGGACTTCAGGCTCACATAACGCGGAACCGGTAAACCGCTAGCGGAGCCGATCTGGTCGGCTTGCGCGGTTCCTCCAGCAGCCAAGGCACAAAAGGCCGCGGCCATGGCGAAAAGGGCGCAATGGAAGACTCTATTCCAATGCGGTGCAATTTGGCGCGTCCCGGCTACCAAGGTTCCCCTCATCGGTGCGGCGTTCTTGTCTTTGACCGGCCATCTGCTACAGAAACCGCGAGGGGAGGCAATGAACGCGAAGACGACGCTCCTCTTGTGTGCCGGGTATCATTAACGCCCGGTGAAGACGGCGTGGCAAGTCCGCGCTGCTGGTCAGCAGGTGGCTTGGCCAGGCGCGATCGCGCCAAGAGAAAACCGGGCCTATTCGCACGATCCGGCGGTTGCTTTTAAAATAGCATCCGGCGAGCCTAAAGGACAAGGAAAAGAATGGGCCGGAAAAAACTGCTCGTGATCGTGACCCGCAAATTGCCTGACGCCGTCGAAACCCGGATGTGCGAACTTTTCGATGCCCGGCTGAACATCGACGACAAGCCAATGCCGCGTAGCGCTCTCGCCGAGGCCATGCGTGCCGCCGAGGTGATCGTTCCCACCGTTACCGACAGAATCGATACCGAGCTGATAGGTCTAGCCGGGCAACAAATGAAGCTCATCGCCAATTTCGGCAATGGTGTCGACAATATCGACGTGACCGCCGCCTTGGGACGAGGCATGACCGTCACCAATACGCCAGGCGTCCTCACCGAGGATACCGCCGACATGACCATGGCGCTGATCCTCGCGGTCGCGCGGCGGCTCGTCGAAGGCGCAAGGGTAATTCCCGCCGGCGAATGGACGGGCTGGGCGCCAACCTGGATGCTTGGACGCCGGATCAGCGGCAAACGGCTCGGAATCGTGGGCATGGGCCGCATCGGCCAGGCTCTCGCCCACCGGGCCAAGGCTTTCGGTTTGCAGATCCACTATCATAACCGGCGGCCCGCCGCCGCCCCGGTCGAGGAAGCGCTCGAAGCGACCTACTGGGAATCGCTCGATCAGATGCTCGCCCGCATGGACATCGTTTCGGTCAATTGTCCGCATACGCCCGCGACCTATCATTTGCTGTCGGCGCGCCGGTTAAAATATCTGCGCCCGCATGCCATCCTCGTCAATACCGCGCGGGGCGAAATCATCGACGAGACCGCGCTGACACGTATGCTCGAGACAGGCGAGGTGGCTGGCGCCGGGCTCGACGTTTTCGAGCATGAGCCGGCAGTCTCGCAGAAGCTTGTCAGGCTAGCCAACGCCGGTAAGGTCACGCTTTTGCCGCATATGGGCTCGGCGACGGCCGAGGGCCGCATCGATATGGGCGAGAAGGTCATTGTCAACATCAAGACCTTCATGGACGGCCACCATCCGCCCGACAGGTTGCTGCCCGCGATGCTGTAATCGCGCGTGTCATGGCGCGCACGAGCGCCGGCTCAATGCGGTGGACCTGCGCTCAGTGCTGCGAGTGAACATCCGGCGGAGGCGGGGCTGGCGGCTCGCGCGACAACATTTGGAGCTGGGTTTCGACGAACCCAAGATCGCTCCAACTATTGTCCTCCTCGGGCAGCCAACGCGCGCGGACGTAGCCGGAGCGGTCAATCAAGAACTCGGCATGCGTTTCGGGAACTCTTACCACGTCCATTTTCCGGTTGAGAAAGGTGCGCGTGAACAAGCCATATGTCGCGGCCACGTCCGCCGTGTCGCGATCGGCGATAAGGATCTTGCCCCTGGCGAGCTTGCGCAGCGGATCGCAGATCTTGCCTGGAGCAACCAAAATGATCTCGGCACCGAGAGCCGCGAGCTTGTCGCGGGTGGCTAACAGTTGTTCAAAGCGCGCTGTTTCTTGCGCGATGTTTGCTTCCACGCAGGAAAAAAGCACTACGAGCAGCGCGGACTTGCGCTGATAGTCGCTCAAAAGATTGGTATTGCCGGTTTCTTCGGTGACCTGGAAATCCGGCGGCCCCAGCCAGTACTGGCCGGGGTTGATCTTTGGTTCGATAATGCGGGCCTGGTAGCCGACGGCAAAAGCACCGAGAAAATTGATGATGTCCCAGCGATCGTCATTGGTGAGGACGTCGCCAAAGCCTGGCATAGGGGATCGTTCGATGCCATGGGTAATCCACCAATAGAGGTCGCCTGCGGTGTGCAAGGCCGTGTGCGGAGCGGAAAGATCCGCAGGCTTTATAGGCAGGCTCGATGCAAGCGGTCCATCCCCATGGCCACTCGCGCCATGGCAGCCGGTGCAATTTTGTTCATAGTGCCTGAGACCGGCTGCAAGCGACGGTGCAGCATAGGGAATATCCGTCGTGAGGTAGGTGTCCCGAAAGGCTTGCACCGATAGCGCCGGGAAGGCGACGGCGCTCCCGACCAACATCGTCACAATGCCGGCGGCAAGGCTGACGTTGCTCCTCATCCGAAACCAGCTGGGCTTGAGGGACGGCGCCAAGCGGAAGACAAGCACCGCAAGGCCCGCCAAAATCACCACGGCGCCGCCGACGAACCGCGTTGGAACCCAAGGAATCTTCCAAGTTGCTGCGAACGAAAAGCGGAACGGCAGCAGCCAGACAATATTTTCGTGCTCGGGGGGAGCCATACCCGCCATAACAGAGGCCACGACGACGATGAGGACCGCAATTGCCGTCTCAAGCTTGACGCGATTCCCATAGCTTCGAAGGACCGAATCGCGGGGCTTTAGCTCAAGCATAGGCAGGAGGTGCGCCTGCAGACTGCGCGCAATGGCCAGGACGCCACCCAGCAATGTGAGCTTGAGCACAAGCAGGTGTCCGTATTCCGTTCCGATCAAGGCCGGAAAATTGCGGACCAGAAACCAGGTCAACAGCACCCCGCTTGCTAGAATAACGCACATCGCGACCGTCGCGACCCGGGAAAAGCGGCGCAGGACAACTACCGCCAACCGTCGCGTGTCGTCGGGGACTGGTCCGGCTCCAATCACTAGGATGAGCGCGGGCAACCCGCCAAGCCAGGCAGCCAACGCAAACCGGTGCGCAATGGAGGATACGAGGCCCGCAACCTCCTGATCAAGCGTAACCGGATGGCTGTTAAAGGGGAACGTGGCGAGGCCAAGACCTGCGACGACCGCGGCGGACAATAAACCCAAGTCCGATATCAACGATTTCTTTAGCGTGACCCAGGCAATAACGGCGGGGATGCAAACCGCCACGGCGCAAACGATTTCGAAAATCGCGATCCGGCCGACCCCGGTTTTGGTGAGGTAGGTAGCCAACACCGTAGCATTGATCGAAAAAGCGCTGATTTCGGCCGCCGCGGCGGCGGCACCTACTGCACCGAGCCCTGTCGCGACAGCTCCGGCAAAGGCAGAAACCAATACCGACAAAACGACCCGGCGGCGCCAAACGGACCCTCCGGCTGGCGCCAGGGCGTCGCGCGTATACCAGACCAACATCCCAGAACCCAGGACGATGGCCGCCGCCAAGGTTGCAATGGCTCTTACAATTGCAAAGGGATCGATCATGATCGCGCAGCCTAAATTTATGGAGCCTTGACTGTGAAGGTAAGCTTGTCATCGACCGTGTGACCATCGACGGACAACATATGATAGCCGATGACGACCGGCCCGGCTGGCAGATTATCCGGAAGCGCAACGAGCAGAAGCCGCGGATTGGAACTGTCGCCATGGCTGGTCAAGGGGATCTGCGCTCCCTTTGCCGGGACGATCCACACCTTCGCGAATGCCGGTTCGACCCCCTCGTTAAACCATAGCTTCAACTCCTTGGGCGCCGTATCGAGCACCGCGCGCGCGGAAGGATCGGATTTGACGAGACGCGAATGCGCCGCGGCTCCGGAGATCCCGAGGCCAAAGCCGAACAACACAACGAGATAAAAGAGTAGGGCCCGTTCCCTCCGGTCACTCGCACGCCTCATCTGGCTGCTCCATGTTTGTTTTGGGTTTGTTTTGGCGTTTCCCTTGGCGGCCGGGATCGTGTTTCCCACGCCTTACCACAGCCCAGGGGTCTTGGAGCGTGGCAAAAAAGTCATAGTGCGCATCGAAAGCGTCCTGGCAAGCACTGATCGTTTGACAAAGAGTCAATATCGCGTGAACCGTAGAACATAAAACTGGAGGGAAAGTTCATGACCGGTGCTATCAGAATTTGGGCCGCTGCTCTCATCGCAGCTCTCGCCATCACGCGTGCCGATGCCGCGGATTTGACTCCCCCGCTGGAGGCGCTTCCGCCGCCTCCGCCGATCTTCTACGTCCATGTCGGCGCCCTGGGTATCTTTTACTCGCCGCCCGACGCGCAGTCGACCGGAGGCGGGTTTTTGAAGTCAATACCGGTCGGAGCCGCTACCGCAACATTAAATAACGTAGCTATCCCGCCAAGTTATACCCTGGGTTTGGAAGCGGGCTATTTCATCACGCCCAATATCGCGATCGCGCTGTCCGCCGGCGTGCCCCCGCTCATCCATATCAAGGCGACTGTTTTCAATTTCGCAGGTGCCTTGGGAACGGACCGATTGGGAAGCGCGCGCGTTGGGCCCCTTGCGGGCCTCCTTCAATACCACTTCACCAATTTCGGTGCCTTTCAGCCTTATTTAGGCGCCGGCGCGGCCTATGTGATTCAATTCGCCAATACCAGCGACGGCATTCTTTCGAATTTCAGCATCGATCCGACTTTCACCTTCGTCCTCCAAGGCGGCTTCGATTATATGCTGACCCAAAACTGGGGCGTCTTTGTGGACGCGAAAAAGGCGATTTACCTCAATCCCAACTTTCAAGGGAATCTCCTAAACACGAATATCCACATCAAAACCCTTGGTAAGATCGATCCCTGGGTCGCGTCGGCAGGCATCACGTTCAAATATTAGCCGAAGGCTTTGCGCCATAGGCTAAATGGACGCCGGCCAAGCCGCTCCGAACGAAAAAAGAACGCTTCCACGGACTATGTGGGAGCGTTTTCGTTCGCGGGTTTCGGACCGCCGCGGGAGACGCCGACCTTGGCGGGGCGAAGCACGCGATCGCCGATCGCGTAGCCATCCTCGACCACCTGCACGACCGTAGCATTCGGTGCTGTCTCGTCAGGCACCTCGAACAACGCCTCATGCAGATTGGGATCGAATTTGGCGCCAAGCGGTTCGAGCCTCTTGACGCCGTATTTGCCAATCCGCGACAGGAAGTCGCGCTCGGTGAGTTCAACTCCCTCGATCAAGGTTTTCAGTGCGGCCCCCGCCTGCTCGCGGGCATCGGGCGGCAGGCTTTCGAGGGCGCGCCGCAAATTGTCGGCGAATGTCAGCATATCGAGGGCAAACGAGGTCACGCCATAGATTTTGGCGTCGGCGACCTCGCGCTCGGTGCGGCGGCGCTGGTTTTCCATCTCGGCGAGGGCGCGCAGGACCTTGTCTTTCAGCGCCGCGTTTTCGCGCTGAAGATTTTCCAAGACAACGAAAGGATCCGGTTCTCCAGCCGGAGCTTGCGCGGCAGGGCCGGCGAACACCGCGCCGGCATCGCCGGTGGACCCGTCCGGGTTGATCGCGGCGGCTTCGTTTTCGGCTTTTTTTGAATCGTTCATGATCGCTCTTTGATAAATGACAAACCTCGATGACATGCTACGCCGGGATATCTGTTATCTAGCAACCAAAATCAAGTTCACGCCGCCCGTGCCGCATTGAGATAGAGACTAGGGTGATCGGGTGAAGGACCCTCGTCCTCATGCTACTCGGGAGCGCAGTCGGCAACTCAATGGCTGTGCGCCTGAAGCTGCCCGGGGCGCCACCGGCGCGAAAGGCCGCCGCTATCGAGCCATTTTCGCGTGCCGTCCGCCGCGCGTTGCATGAGATGATGCGACGCCGAGAAGTCATATGGCGATACAGTGAGCGGACAGAGCGTCGGCACTACGGTCACATCGATCTCGTCCGGGACCAGATCGAGATCACGGATGAGCTGCCAGGCGATCAACAGGTTGATTGCGTGCAAGGTCCTAGCGATCGCGCCTTTCGGAGGCTCTTTCACGGCGCAAGAATATCCAGTTGGAAGCACGATAATTCGTGACGCCCCGAGGTCTGCCGCCACCCGAATGGGCGTGTTGGCGGCGATTGCGCCGTCCATCAGCGCTTGGCCGTCGATTCGAACGGGTGGGAAAATGCCCGATATCGCGGCGCTCGCGAGGACCGCGTCGATCGCGGGTCCCTTCGAGAGAAGAACCGGCATCCCCTGGACGTCGGTCGCGCAGACGTGAACTGGAATCGCCGCGTCCTCCAAGCGTGCGTAAGGCAAGTTGGTCTCGATCAGACGCCGTAGACCGCCGGGGTCGACGAAATGACCTTGATTCCTGAGAATGCCGAATCCGCTGGCAAAGGTGAATGAAAAAATATCGCTGCGGCGCACGCTGGACCAGATTTCCGCGAGCCTCGCCGCGCCTTCCGCGTTGGGGGCCCCGGCGAAATAGCAGGCGTTGAGCGCGCCGACCGATGTGCCAATCACGAAATCCCGTTGCAATCCGGCGGATAACAGGACACCCAGCATTCCGACCTGGATCGCGCCGAGACTCCCTCCGCCGGCAAACACGAATGCCGTCTTCTGTTCAGTCTGCATCATAACAGCCCGCTTCGAATCTTCGCTCCATGGACGGAATTAGGCAACGGCGGCATTGTTAATTGGCCGGTGCCGGTCTGTCACGTATTTCTTCCTCCGATTGCCTTGGATGGCACTAGATAGAGACCATGAGCGGTTCATCTTGAAGCGCTCATGGTCTAAGGTCCGGTGCCGATCGCAAGGACGCCATCCTTCGCCGGATCGAAAACTCCTAAAATCGCCCGCCGAATCGCTTCTTGCCTATGCGCGGAAGTAATTTTCTCCCCGGTAATATCGGTCACATAAAACACGTCCGCCGCCTTTTCGCCGAATGTCGCGATATGGGCCGAGGCTATGTTGAGGCTGAGCCTGGACATAATCGCCGTCAATTCATAAAGCAGGCCGGGCCTATCGAGGCCGGTCACTTCGACAACGGTGAAGCGGTTGGAAAGCGTATTATCGATCGATACTTCTGGATGGATGCGAAAAACATCGCGGTCCTCTCCGGCCTGTCGCGTCCTTGCGGCGACCATGTCCCGCAGCCTAACTTGTCCGCTGAGCGCGCGCTCGATTGCGAGCACGATGCTGCCCGCCCGGCGCAACTCGTCTTCGTCGTATCTGAAAGCGCGCGAAATGAAAATTGTGTCGACCGCCATGCCATCGGCCGTCGTAAATACCTGCGCATCGACAATATTGGCTCCAGTTGCCGCGCACGCGCCGGCGACGGTGGATAAAAGCCTTGCATGGTCGGGCGCAATGACGGTCAATCCGGTGACGCTACGGTCCCGATCAACGAGGATATCGGTTATCGGCGCGGGTATCTCGACTTCGGTCATATTCAAGAGTTTCGCGTGCAGAAGCTTCTGCTCCAGTGTGGCCTTTAGCCAGTAGGCTTGGGGAAGACGCGCGGCATAGGCCTCGAAATCGAGGTCTGACCACTTCGGCAGCGCGCGGCGCAGTTCCTCGCGGGCCTGGGCGACGCGCTGTTTGCGATCAGTCGTGGAGTGACCGCCTGAGAGCTCCACCTCGGTCTCCCAATAGAGGGTGCGCAGGAGCTCGGCCTTCCAATTGTTCCAGACCCCGGGCCCCACGGCGAGGATGTCGCAAACGGTGAGGACCAACAGCATCTTGAGGCGTTCAAGGGTCTGCACGCGGCTGGCGAAGGTCGCAATCGTTTTCGCGTCGCCAAGATCGCGCCGCTGCGCGATATCCGACATGACCAAATGGTTCGCGACAAGCCACGCGACCGTTTCGGTTTCGGCGTCGGTAAGGCCGAGACGCGGACAGAGCGTGCGCGCGACATTCACCCCGGCGGCCGAATGGTCTTCCACTCGCCCCTTGGCGAGATCGTGCAGGAAAAGCGCGAGAATCAGCGCCCTTCTATTGCCGATCGACGGCAAAATCTCATTTGCCAGGGGAAGTTCCGTGGCAAGCCTTTGCGCTTCGATCTCGGCGAGGTTTCCCACCGCGCGCAAGAGATGTTCATCGACGGTGTAGTGATGATACATGTTGAATTGCACAAGCGCGACGATGCGGCCGAATTCCGGGATGAAGCGCCCGAGAACGCCGGCTTCGTTCATGAGCCGCAGCACGATTTCGGGCTCGTTGCGCGACGTCAATATGTCTAGAAACAGCCGGTTCGCTTCGGGATCGGCACGCAACGTCGCATCGATACGTTTCAGCGCCAGGGTGACATGCCTCGTCGCGTCTGGGTGGATCGCAAGGCCATTGCGGTCTGCGACCCAGAACAGCCGGATGAGATTGACCGGATCGCGGGCGAAGACCTCTGGTCCCGTGACCGTGACACGGCCGTTTTCAACTTCGAAATCTCCAGTCGCGATGGCTGCCCGCTTGCGCCGCCAAGGCCGGAACCGGTCGAGCCTGGCGAATGGTTTGGCTTGCTTTTCTTCGAGCGCGGCGCAGACGATCGCGGTCAAATCGCCGACATCCTTGGCAATCAGGAAGTAATGTTTCATGAACCGCTCGACGCTCGCGAGACCGCCTCTCGCCGAATAGCCGAGCCGGTCTGCTATCCGGCGTTGATGATCGAAGCTCAGTCTTTCTTCCGCCCTGCCGGTTAAAATATGCAGGTGGCAGCGGACTCGCCAGAGAAACTCCTCGCAACGGCGGAACAGTTTGTATTCGGAACGGGTAAACACGCCGGCGCCGACAAGATCGGCCGCTTCGCGCAGCCGGTAGACATATTTGGCGATCCAAAACAATGTATTGAGGTCCCGGAGGCCGCCTTTGCCGTCCTTGACATTCGGCTCGACGAGATAGCGCGAGCGGCCGGCCCGCGCGATGCGGCTGTCGCGTTCGGCGAGCTTCGCCGCGACGAATTCGGCGGCCCTTCCTTGCACGATCTTGCGCTCGAACCGCGTCCGCATGGTTTCGAAAAGCCCGCTGTTGCCGAGAATCAGGCGCGCTTCAAGGAGCGCCGTGCGGACGGTCATATCTTCGCGGGCATGAACCAGACATTCCTTGACCAAGCGTGTCGAATGGCCGACTTTTTGGCCGAGATCCCAAAGCATATAGAGCATCGCCTCGGCGATGCGTTCCCCGCGCGGCCGCGCCGCGGGAGAGAGCAGAAAAAGAAGATCGATGTCCGAACCAGGCGCAAGGGTCGCCCGCCCGTAGCCGCCCACCGCCGCGATCACGAAGGCTTCGCCGGCCGGGCCGTTTGCGGCCGGATGAACATAGGCCGTCACATAGTTGAAAATCTCGCGGATAAGCTCGTCTTCGATATGGGCGAGATGGCCGGCGCAGGCGAGGCCACCCCCATTGGCCTGGAATGTTTCGCGGGCGAGCGCGCGTCCTTGGTCCAAGGCGGCGCGAAAAAGCGCGACCGTTTGCTGGCGCACGACATGAGCCGGTTCGCCCCCCGCATGGAGCGCCGCGATTTTGGCGCGCAGGCCCGCGCGATGGAAATAGGCCCCATTCGGCAAGTTGATCCGATGGCGCCGGGGCAGGACCGGCGACGCAGTCTCGAGCATGGCGTTCATGGATTCCGATGGCCTGGTGATCGGCGGATTCCGCGCGATTCCTCCAAGGTGGTTTCCGTTTCCGTGAATGACAAGGCCGAGCCACGGCGCAATTTTGCTTCGATCGCATCCCAGATCGCGACGGCGAGATCCGGACCGCCGAGCCGTTTGATCGCCCTGATCCCCGTCGGCGAGGTCACGTTGATCTCGGTCAGATTGCCGTCGATGACGTCGATGCCGGCAAAAAGCAAGCCGCGCCGTTTCAGTTCGGGGCCGATCACGGCGCAAATTTCACGCTCGCGCGGCGTAAACTCGGCCGCCGACGCGGTGGCGCCACGCGCCAGGTTGGCGCGGATGTCGTTTCCGGCCGGCACCCGGTTGACCGCGCCCGCCGCCACGCCATCGACGAGGATGATGCGCTTGTCGCCATCTGCCACCCGCCGCAGAAAGCGCTGCACCACCCATGGCTCGCGAAAACTCGCCGCGAAGAGGTCGTAAAGCGAGCCAAAGTTTGGATCGCTGCGGGCAATTTTGAACACCGCCGCGCCGCCGTGGCCATGCAAGGGCTTCATCACGGCGTCGCCGTGCTGGTCAAGAAACGCTTCGATTGCCTCTCTATCGCGGGTGATAAGGGTCGGCGGCATAAGCTGCGGAAAATTCATGACAAAAAGCTTTTCCGGCGCGTTGCGCACGCTCGCCGGATCGTTGACGATCAGGACCCGTGGCTGCAATTGCTCAAGCAGATGCGTCGAGGTTATATAGGCAAGATCGAAAGGCGGGTCCTGACGCAAAAGGACGACGTCAAACAACCCGAGCTCTGTCGTTCTTGTGCCGCCCAGGGTGAAATGATCGCCTACGAGGTCGCGGACCTCAACCGGCGCCGTCTCGGCCACCACCCGGCCGTCGCGCAGCGAAAGCTTGTCGGGAGTGTAGTAAGATAGCCTGTGTCCCCGCGCGCGCGCCTCGATGAGGAGCGCGAAGGTCGAATCGCCCGCGATATTGATCTTGTCGATCGGGTCCATCTGGACGGCGACGTTCAAGGCCATCGAAATCCTCTTGCACCGGCGCGGCTAACTCCCGCGTTGGCGCATGGCACATGGCCGGGAGGATTCGTCAAGGGTGCCGCCGCATTGATTTTTCCTCGACGGACCCCATGGTAAGCACGCATTTTCCGATCGTCAGCCCGGATTGAACATCGCGGTGTGCCAGAGCAGCTTGTTCGAGCGGGTAGCACCTCGTGGGTGGCGGGACCAGCCTCCCTTGATCGAAATCTGTCAGCAAATTGCGCATGATCCGATCGAGGAGGGAGACCTCGTCGAATAAATAGCTTAAATTGAAGGCCATGACGCTCTTGTTTTCGCTGGCGAGCCGCAGAACACCAAAACGAGGCAGGAGCGCATAACGTATCATGGCCGCCAACGCGCCGGTCAGCTTTCCGTTGCGCGGTAAAATCCCGTGCGCCCCGTAGGCGACCAGCCGCCCCATGGGCGCCAACAATCGCAAGCTCTGGCGCAGGGTTCGCCCGTTGGCATCGAAGACGGCTTGATACCCATTCGGCGCGTGATGGCGAGCTGCCGCGAACCAATTCTCGCCTGAGGCATCGATGACCGCATGCGCGCCCGCATCATTTGCCGCCTGAAGCTTATGGGTGGACCCGACGACGCCCACCGCGTGGATGCCCCGCAGACGAGCGAGCTGCAGCAACGCCCCACCTACGCCGCCCGCGGCGGAGTGGACGAGCACGGTGCTTGCCGGCCGGGGCGCCGCAAGTTCGTCCAGCGCATAGGCCGCCGTGAGAAACACGACGGCTATGGCAGCTGCTTGTGGAGTCGTCAGGCGGCTGGGACAAGCGAAAACTTGAGGGCGAGGAACCGTGACTTGTTCCGCGTACCCTCCGAAACGGGTGAGCGCGATCACCCGTTTCCCGATGTCGAGGCCGTGTACTCCCTCGCCGAGCGCGGACACGCGCCCGGCGACCTCGAATCCAGGCGTAAATGGCCAACCAGCGTAGCGCCAGGAAGAAGCATAAAGACCAAGCCGCGCGACGCAATCGGCGAAGTTTACGCCAGCCGCTTCCACGTCGATCACCACCATGCCGGGGCTTGGCGTGGGCTGAGGCGCACTTACCATCCTTAGAGCGCGAAAACCTCCGGGATGAAGGATAGAAATTTGCCGCATGGAATGGTCTTGCTCCCCGGCCTTGCAAGCGAAAGTCAAGAATTATGTTGTGTGGGAATGTCCAATTTGGCCGGGTATTGGAGGTAATGCCTATCAGCCCAGCTTCAACTGCGACCAGGTTCGCTCCGTGCCATGAGGCCATTGTGAAGCTTATGTCTGTACTTGGTCAATGGTCCAATTGCTTGGCCATAATTCCATGCGTTCAAAGGAAAATACGAAGACGAATACTGGCTTAAAGACGACGCGTGCATTCCTAGTGGTCTGATTCATTCGG
>QHBR01000205.1 GCA_003244015.1 Hyphomicrobiales bacterium
CATCCTTGACAGGTTCGACCCGCTCGCCAAACTCGCCGCCAGAGATGAATGGCAAGTTGCGAATTCCCGCGACGGCGCCCGAAATCTCAAATCCCAATTTTTACACCTAAGACAAGGCTGAGTTCGTCCGCGCGCTTTCTTTAACGGCGCGGTCGACAAGCCCCGCCGCCAAAGACAAAGATTGAATCCACGCCTGCCGGCTTTGCGGGACGACCGCTCACTTAATTTGGAACCGAGCTTCGGGCTTGGATCGCGCCGGCGCCCGTCCGCGAACTCAACGCGCGAGGATGGCGAGCAGTAAGAGCGCGACGATATTGGTGATCTTGATCGCCGGATTGACGGCCGGACCGGCGGTATCTTTGTAAGGATCGCCGACGGTGTCGCCGGTCACGGACGCCTTATGCGCCTCACCGCCCTTAAAATGTTTGACGCCGTCCTTGCCGACGAAACCGTCTTCAAAACTCTTCTTGGCATTGTCCCAGGCGCCGCCGCCCGATGTCATCGAAATCGCCACGAAAAGCCCGTTGACGATGACGCCGAGGAGCGACGCGCCCAATGCCGCGAAGGCCGAAGCCTTCGAGCCGGAAATCAGCAGGGTGCCAAAATAAACGAACAATGGTGCAAGCACCGGCAAAAGCGAAGGCACGATCATTTCCTTGATCGCCGCCTTGGTCAGCAGGTCGACGGCGCGGCCGTAATCGGGACGCTCGGTGCCTTGCATGATGCCAGGCTTTTCGCGGAACTGGCGGCGTACTTCCTCGACGACGGAGCCCGCCGCGCGGCCGACCGCGGTCATCGCGATACCGCCGAAGAGGTAGGGAATCATCCCGCCAAAAATCAACCCGGCCACGACATAGGGGTTCGATATGTCGAAGGACACCGCGCCCATTCCCTTGAAATAAGGAAACCGATCAGGGTTCGCGGCGAAAAAGCCGAGATCGTGGCTATAGGCATTGAAAAGCACCAAGGCCCCGAGCCCGGCCGAGCCGATCGCATAGCCCTTGGTCACGGCTTTCGTCGTATTGCCGACCGCGTCGAGCGCGTCGGTCACGTGCCGGACCTCCTTCGGCAGGCCCGCCATCTCGGCGATGCCGCCGGCATTGTCGGTCACCGGCCCAAAAGCATCGAGCGCGACGATCATCCCGGCAAGGCCCAGCATGGTGGTCACCGCGATCGCCGTGCCGAAGAGACCGGCGAGTTGACTGGTCGCGATGATGCCGCCGATGATGACCAGCGCGGGCAGCGCGGTCGATTCGAGCGAGACCGCGAGGCCTTGGATGACATTGGTGCCATGTCCCGTCACCGAGGCCTGGGCGATCGAGACCACGGGCCGCTTTCCGCTGCCCGTATAATATTCCGTGATGACGACGATTAATCCCGTCACAAGCAGCCCGACAAGGCCGCAGAGGAAAAGATGCGAGCCCTCGACCGGAATGCCGCTTGCCGTGCCAATGGTCCCCCAGCCGACAGTGAGAGAGGTCGCGGCGGCAAGGCCCGCGATCGACAAGATTCCGGCGGCGATCAGGCCTTTGTACAGCGCCCCCATGATTGAATTGTTGGATCCGAGCTTGACAAAGTAAGTTCCAGCGATGGAGGTAACGATGCACGCCGCGCAGATAGCCAGCGGATAGAGCATGGCGGCATCAAGCACCTGCTGGCCGATGAAGAAAATCGCGGCGAGCACCATGGTGGCGACGACGGTGACGGCATAGGTCTCGAAAAGATCGGCCGCCATGCCGGCGCAATCGCCGACATTGTCGCCGACATTATCGGCGATCGTCGCCGGATTGCGGGGATCGTCTTCGGGAATCCCGGCTTCGACCTTGCCGACGAGATCGGCGCCGACATCGGCGCCCTTGGTGAAAATGCCGCCGCCGAGGCGGGCGAAGATCGAAATCAGCGATGCGCCGAAACCGAGCGCGATCAGCGCGTCGATCGTCTCGCGGCTCTCCGGCGCGTGGCCGAGCGGCCCGGTGAGAATATAAAAATACACCGCCACGCCAAGGAGCGCCAGGCCCGCGACCAAGAGCCCGGTGACGGCACCCGCCTTGAAAGAAATGTCGAGGGCCGCGGCGAGCGACTGCATGGCCGCCTGGGCGGTGCGCACATTGGCGCGGACCGAAACATTCATGCCGATGAAGCCCGCCGCGCCGGAAAGGATCGCGCCAATCAGAAATCCGGCCGCGAGCAGCCAGGAAACTAGGAAGCCAAAGGCGGCGAAGATGGCAATGCCGACAACGGCGATCGTCGCATATTGGCGCTTCAAATAGGCTTGCGCGCCCTCCCTGATCGCCCCGGCGATCTCCCGCATGCGGGGCGACCCGGCATCGGCGGCGAGGAGTTTCGACGATGTGACCACGCCATAGACGATCGATAAAAGGCCAGCGAAAATCACCACCCAAATGGAATTCATGTGTTGCACCTTAATTCGTTTGTAACGGAATCGACGCGAGGCCGCATGCGCGGTTTGGCCCCGACCTATACAGAAACTGCTGCACCGCGCAATCGCCCCGCGACGCTGACGATCACCACGGACTGCCAACGGACCAGCAACGTGAGCTGTACGGTAACGGGCGCACCCTGTATCTAATTGAAACGAGGAGAGAAGCAGGTGCGCGCCTCGACCCGACCATGCAAAAACTTTCTCCGAAGGCGGCAACGGCAACCAGCTGGAACGGAACTAATGAGCTCATTCGACGTTAATAGCCCGATGAGATCCATCGGGGCCCGCCCCGTTCGCTAAGGCGAAGTGAAAATTCGTCGAGCTGGATGAAGCATGGCCGTATAATACGCTCGATTATCCGGCATCGTTTTATAAGTGGTTTCAAAATCCATACACCAAGATGGAGCGTGCGATGGGCTCAACGATTACTTCAGTCCACACTCTCAAAACGGAGAATGCTAAGAGCAATTCTGCTATCTTCAATATCAAAAAGTTGTCGCGATTGAACCGAATATTTAGCAGCCACCATGCTCTTGGGCATCTCGAAAAATACCCCTTCCGCGCGGCCAGCA
>QHBR01000158.1 GCA_003244015.1 Hyphomicrobiales bacterium
TTTTTCGAGGTGCCCTTAAGAATAAACGTCGCGTGCTTGATGCAAGCTCTTGTTGAAAACATTCCGTGGCGCGACGCGCGGCTTGCATACGATTCGAACGCTAGTATAGCTTGCCCGATGTTAACTGTGGGATCTCGTGCGGCGGGAAGTTTGAAACTGGGTCGCGTGGAATTGTGCCGGCGGGCGCGGAGTTCATGTTTTGAAGAGCGATGCCTCGTCAATTGGGACAATCTCAATGAACTTCGAAATGAGCGAAATTCCATCTGACTCTCAGTTCAAGTTGGCAACCTTCTAGGAGGCCTCGATGTCCTGGACCAATGAACGAATCGAGTTGTTGCAAAAACTCTGGCTCGAAGGGTGGAGCGCCAGCCGCATTGCTGGTGAGCTTGCCTGTGGGATTAGCCGTAACGCAGTGATCGGTAAGGTCTACCGGCTCGGGCTATCGGGCCGTGTCAATGCGCGTTCGGGGAACGTGTCCGCTTCGCCGCCGCACCAAAAGGCGCCGCGGCGCCCCGCCCACCGGCATGCGGACAGTCCGCAAATCGCCGGCAATACCGCCCTCGCTTTTCACCCATTCGTGATTGAAGCCCCCGCGCCCCAAACGGTGCGGGACGTCGTGGTGCCGATATCCGAACCCGTGACCATTTCGGAATTGCGGGAGTCGATGTGCCATTGGCCGATCGGTGATCCGGCCCAGTCTGAATTTCGCTTCTGCGGCGCCAAGAAACTGCCGGGCCAAGGACCATATTGCGCCTGCCACGCGGGCATCGCCTACCAAACCCAACATGACCGGCGGCGCGAGCGGCGGCCGCAAAACGGATCTAGTGGCCCGCTTCAACGAAGTTGAAAGGATTTGACGAGCCGCTTTCGGCGCGGCCCGAGCGGCGGATCATGGCTGCGAGGGAAATTGCGGTAAATAAATACGTTGTGCGGTTGAGCCGCTGCGAATGTTCGCTGCTTGAAACACTGATCCGGAAAGGGAGCATCCCGGCGCGACGCCTGCTGAGGGCGCGGATCTTGTTGAAGGCGGAGGTCTCGGAAGCCGGCGAAGGGTGGAGCAGCAACCAGATCATCGGGGCTCCGACAACCAGCGCAGCCAAGATTTACCGGGTGCGCAAGCAACGGGTGGCAGACGGCGTCGCGGCCGTGCTGAGCTGCGCGCCACGCCTAGCGTTCCCCGGATTTTCGAGGGCGGGAAGGAAGCCAAGGCTAATCTGCTCATGATGTTCGCGCCCCTTGAGGGCTGGCGGCACGTCAAGATCACCGGCCGTCGCACCGCCGCTGATAATGCCCGCACGGGGATGCCCCGGTCATTGTTGAAATGGAGGAGCGGCGTTGCTCGCCGTGAGCCGGTAGGCTCGGGGTGCCTATCCCACGCGAGGAAAGCAACGCCATCAACAGACATATCTCATCCGCCGCGATTCCGGCGCAAGCGGGCAAGAGCGAAGCGCTGGCGAATATGAAGGCGCCGTTCGATAAGTTGCGGCCTCGCCGTGTTTGCGCATAATATGAAGCGCTTCGTATCATCAATGTTGAGTACGCCTGTTTTCGCCTCATTCAGTTTTTCTTCCAGGTCGCAGACTCGTTTGAGAAAGCGGCCGACGAGCGCTAAGGAACTGGTTTCTGGATCAAGGTCTGGCATGACAAAGAAACCTGAGCTAGATGAGACGACGCGGCGGATTGCCGCGCGCCTGCTTAACACGCCGCCCAAACCGCATAAGGACATGAAAGTCGGAAAGCGCAAGCTCGTTAAGTCGAACGCAGCCAAAGAATGAGCCTAAAACGAAAGGGGCTTAAGATCAAGGATAGCCATGGCAGCTTTCACGCCATCGCAGAAAGGCGCACGCCTTCTGCTTAAGCGTGAGTGGCTTCGTTAGTCGGCCGGTACGTGAGACGCTTGCCATCGATATCCTTGGCGACAAGCGCCGCACGTTCCCCGTCGGTAATCGCGCGGGTGTTGAACTTGAAATCCCATTCTGCAAGGTAGCGTGGCAGATGGGCCTCACTGATCGAATGGTGCGTGCCGAAGACGGCGCGCTTCATGAGGCTGAAGCGGCATTCGGCCGTATTGACATGAACGAAACCGCCGAGGCGCACATATTCATCGGCAGCGTGGTTCACAGTGTGATGGTTGCCGAATTCCTTGCCGACTTTCTCATAGGACGCCAGCTCATCAGTCATCAGGTGCGATGCGGCTAACCGTTGTGACGATCTTTTCACGTAGCGTTTTGGCCTTGACGTTCGCGACGTAAAATGAGCGGCTTTCACCGTTGCGCTCAACTAGCGTAAGGACAGTGTGTTTCTTGGGTTCCTTTTTGGCATAGGCGCGGTTCTTGGCTTTGCCGCCGATGAAGGTTTCGTCACTCTCGACGATCTTGCTTTCGCCGCCGATTGGTGATGGATTTGTGGGTGCCATGGCTTCGCGGATACGATGGCAAAGGAACCATGCACTTTTATAGGTAATCCCCAACATACGGGAGAGCTGCAACGTGCTCATGCCCTTTTTTGAGGCGCCCATGAGGTGCATCGCAAACAACCACTTGGAGAGAGGAATTTTGCTGTCCTCCGCCACCGTGCCGACCGTAACCGTGAATTGGCCGTTGCAGGCAGCGCAGTAATACAGGCCGTGGCGATGCGCGTTGCCGTGGCCCTTAGCAATCTTCTCTTGCTCGGCATTGCCGCAATGTGGGCAATAGGGACCATCAGGCCAGCGAATGCCTTCAAAGGCTTCGCGAGCCTTATCGTCATCGGTGAAGGCAGGATTTTGGATATCGGACTTGGTCATGGCTAGCTCCTATGCCGCCATCATACCAAAGTTTCGTCCGTTGTCAAGTATATAGTTGCCAAGCTGGCGAGATCCAGCCGGCGAAAGTCCGGCCCAGGTAAGGAGTAGCCCGCCTGGTAGGGAGTGTTGCGCTGTGGAAGGTAACAACCATGGCGAAGCGTACACAGCAATCGTGGGGGGTGGGCTATTGAGCCGCGAAAGCAGGAATATCGCAGAGGCCGAGGCTTTTAGTGGAGCTGAAGGCACATGTGCGGCACCGTTATGCGAGGTGCTGACGCTCTGCCGAGGCCGAAGACCCCATCGCGCACGAAAAGATCGCGCCGGAACCTGGGTCCCAAGTTCGGCCAGCGGCGGCCAGCCGCTCTGGCCCGCATCGGGAAGGCGAGGGAGCCGAAGCCGGCGACGCACGAGCGTGGGAAGTCAGACCCCGCCATAGGAGCGACGAAATCGGCGAACAAGGCCGGGCGACCGGCCGCGGAGCCGGTGGAGCGAAGGGCCGGGGCCGAGGGGAACGCGGACCAGCAAAGCACACTCCGGACGCAGAGCCGGGAGCGTGCGACAAAGGCGCTGGACCGCGTACGGCAAGCCGCAAGGCAAGGGAAGCAAGGGAAGAAGCAACGGTTCACGGCGCTTCTCCGCCAGGTCAACGCCGACACGCTCCGGCTGGCGTTCTACGCGCTCAAGCGCAAGGCTGCCCCCGGCGTGGACGGCGTGACATGGCAGGACTGCGAGACAGAGCTTGAGCCGCGGCTCGAAGATCTGCACAGACGGGTCCGCCGGGGAGCGTGACCTTCCCCAACCGTCGCGCCGGACGTACATACCGAAGGCGGACGGGAGGCAAAGGCCGCTGGCGATTGCCGCCCTGGAAGACAAGATCGTCCAGGGCGCCACTGTGGTGCTGAACGCCATCTGCGAGGAAGACTTCGTCGGGTTCTCGTACGGGTTTTGTCCCGGGCGCGGACCGCATGAGGCGGTGGACGCCTTGGCGGGATCGCCAGCTTGAAGGCGAACCACATTCTCGACGCCGGCATCTCAGACTTCTTCGGGAAGGTCAAGCCAGGAATGGCTCGTCCGCGCGTCGAACACCGGATCGGCGACAAGCGCATCGTCCGCCTGATCCAGAAATGGGTGCGGGCGGGCACCCTCGAAGATTTGGCGGCGACGGTCAGCGACAGGGGAACGGGGCAAGGCTCGGGAAGCGCTCTATGCCGATGATCTGGTGGCTGGTTTCGCGCATGAGGACGACGCTCGCCGCTTCCTCGATGGAGTGCGCCCGCGGTTTGAGGAGTTCGCGCTGCCGGTGCATCCGGACAAGACCCGCCTGATCGCGTTTGGCCGCCATGCGGCGGTCAATCGCGAAAAGAACGGGCAAGGACGAGCCGGAAACCTTCAACGTCCTGGGCTTCATGCTCTGGTGCGGCAAATCACGCCGAGGAACTTCCTCCTCAAGCGGAAAACCCGCCGCGATCGCACGGTCGCCAAGCTCAAGGAAGTGAAGGACGAGCTGCGCCGGCGAATGCATCGGCCCATCCCGGCGCAAGGGATGTGGCTGCGGCAGGTCGTCGCCGGCTTTTATGGCTACCATGCAGTGCCGGCCAACTTCCCGGCACTTTGCGGCCTTCCGGCTCCCTGTCGCCCGACTCTGGCGGCGCACGCTTCGGCGGCGCAGTCGGAAGGACGGCTCCATGTGGATCCGGATCGAGCAGCTGGCGCACGACTTTCTCCCCAAACCCCGCATCCTCCATCCTGGCCAAGTCCCTGGCCAAGCGCGCGTTTTGCCGTCAGACACCCGAGGCGGGAGCCGTATGCGGGAAACCCGCACGTACGGATCTGTGCGGAGGGCGTCCAGTAATGGACGTTCCTACCGCGATCCCTATGCCCGGGTTTGTTGACAATTTTCGTAAATCGTTTCATAAGTTTCAAAACCGGCGCGGAACTTTTTTTCGGGCTGTTCGTTATCCACTGGCGGTAAGTATGCCGGCGACCGGCCGGCGCGTCGTACAGGCAATCATTTTTTGCGGATTCCGCCGCCTATTGGCTCCCCCGGTACGCCTGCGGAGGTAGAAGTAGCCGTCGCTTGGCCTTACGCAAGCCTCGGAACCCAATCGGAAATCAGAACGCTCTTTTTAGAGTCGAAATTGTTCCCTCGGATTTTCACAGCACGAAGTACTTTATATCTGGTTTTGCTTTCTGCTTCGACATCATTGTCATGCCGGAGCATGATAGGGTTTGTATTGTTTACACTGTTTAAAATGGCTTTCAAAAAAATTCGCAAGAAATTGAGCATCTGCAAAACTTAAAACATGCGTAATATTGCAAAGCAACATGAGATATTTCTGTTGACGTCATCATAGCGTTAGAATAACAATCTAGATTAGCGGGTGTCCTGACGTAGCGCTTTAGATTGGCGTTTCCACGTAGAGAACGCACCCGGCGCTCACGTTTGGCGGCATGAATATTTTGCTTAATTGTTTCGGAGTGCCGCTTTTCGACCGTTTCCAACGCCGTTCGGCCTGCTAAGCGAGGGTGTCATGTGTTTGATCGCTGAAATAATTCATACGTGTTCGCACGAAAAGGTCGCCCAGGCCGCCGTCGCGTCGATGGGGTCCGGTTTCGCGGGCAAAGTCGGGGTCACCGCCGGCGCAAAAGGGTTATCAATCGGCGCCTTTACGGCTCGCGCGGTTCGTGAATTCGAGAAGATCGGCGGGGAACAAGAAAAACAGGCCCTCCGGCGGGCCATGAACGGTTCGGACCAGCCGATCTTGGCAGGTCTTCAGCATATTCTCGAGCCAGTTATCGAATAACGATTGCGGAGTCCGGCGGCCGTCCGCGCGGGAAAATCCGAAGATCGACAATTCCTCCTCCAATTGACCGGCGGCATTGGGCATGCCGAGGAGAAAGGCTGTCGTCCATGGCCCCCGGTGCGCCGCCGCCTCAGCGAGGGCGCCGGGCCATTCTTCAATCGGGAAATCCACGCCGCCGATCAGATAGAAAGCGATCAGTTCGCGCGGCGCGTCCTCGTTCGTTGGAACCGATGAAATCGACCAATTCCTTGCGCACCGAGGAATACTGGGATTGCGTAAACTGGAACGCTATTCCATCGTCCGCCGCGTTCGAGGAACCGCCCGTCGACGCGTCCGCTAGCCCGTCGAGTTCACCCATCTTGCGATGATGAAGCAGACTTTCTCGGGGTTGAGCGGACTGCATCGGCATGTCCTTGGCCATTGTTTGCGCCACCTGGCTGGCATAGCGAAACTTGGCGATGCACGGGTCCCTGTGCTATGCGCAACCTGCGCGGTCGCTTAGCGTGGATTATTTAGTGCGGGGAGAGGCTACAACTTGACGAAATAGCCAAGTCTGAATAGTCTCAAGTCTGAATAGTCTAATGCGTCAAATCTCGGATTTTCTCGGAGATGTCGGGGGGATAAACTGGGGTATTCAGCTTTGACGTTTACTAACAGACCGTTCAGCCATGGGTTCGGTGCGGTGCCATACGAGAGTGTTTTTTTGCTGACGGCAGTGGTGTTCCAGACTGGCACAGCATTGGCGGAAGTGAGCGGGGCTCCGGCAATGACTAAGCAGACGTGGACTGAGGGATTTGGCATTTTTACCGAGCCGCTTAACTTCACTCGCAGCCATTTCACTTGGTCGGTGGATTCGACGACCAAGACGCTGACGGTCACATTCATCTGGGCATCTCGAAAA
>QHBR01000030.1 GCA_003244015.1 Hyphomicrobiales bacterium
CGGGCGCACCCGACCGAAAAGGCCGTCGGCATTTTAAGGCCGCTGATTCACGCCTTTTCAAAGCCTGGCAGCATCGTGCTGGACCCCTTCGCAGGGTCAGGCAGCACCGCCGTTGCCGCCGCCTTGTCAGGCCGCCGCTATATCGGGATTGAACTTGACGAGCGTTATTGCCGCCATGCCCGGACGCGCCTTGCCGGTGTTGAACGCTACGCAGCCAGAAAGGCGGCGTAACATGGACAGGTCCATCAAACAGGCGGCCATTCTTGCCAATCTTTCCGCCCTTCGCATGACCCTTGCGGGCGCACTGGAGCGGGCGGCGGACGCCGAAACCGCCATCAAGGACGGCCAGATCAATCAGGCCATCGGCGCGGCGCACGGCATGGAAACCATGTTGCAGGACGCGGCGGCTTTAGCCCTGCACCGCAGCGGGAGGGGTTGAGCATGACACAGCTTGGATTTTCCGGCCTTCTGACAGAAGCCGACACAGCCAACGGGCAGCGGCAGCTTGATAAGGCAACCGCGCACCTGCCCGGCGCAATGGCGGAGGCCCTGCCCTGCTACCGGCGCATGATCGAACGGCATCACGCCGCCATGTCAGCCACCGACATCGACAAGGCCATGAGCATCAGGGAGGACGCGCACCTTCTGGCCGCGAAGCTGAACGGCGGCACTTGCGGAATCATCGCAGGGCCGGACGCCCCCGGCTGCATTCTTGAGCGGGAATCGGCCGCCGCGCCGGGATCGTTCCCGCTGTGGGGACAGGCGGGCGATTTCATCCTGACCGCTGGCACCATGCGCGTCAGGATCGAAATGTGCGGCATGTTCGGGATCGGCAGCACCTCTTGCCTGTTCCCCGGCTTTCACGCCCATGCCGTCGAGCGGGACCGCCCCTTTTTAAGCGAAACCGGATTCCGTACTTTCCTTGGCGTGTCCGGCGACCTTGTGCCGGGACTGACGCCGGAGGATTTCGCCCGCGCCGTCATCGCCGCCCATGTGGACCGGGAACTGAAAGGCCGCTTGAAGGCGATAGAACCACGCCACAGGTGACGCCGCTACAAACAGTGCCAGACGGCCCGCGCGGGCCGTCTGGCGCGACTTCCCGAAACCGGCTAATGAAGCCTGCTTTTTTCTCGCGCCCCAGGGCAAGCCCTGCCCCGCGCCCCGCCCGGTTATCGCCGGCCATGGCAGGCCGGACGCCGGGGGTAAAATCCGGCTCCTCTCCGCAGGTGCTTATTTGTCCTGTCATCCTGTCCGGCCCGATCGAGCAGGTGTCAACCTGTATAGGTGCATACACATCAGCACGACAGGCCGCGCCATCCATACGGCCCTGCAGGCGTCGAAGGCGGTCCCTGAAATTTTCCCGTTCAGGCGACCGGGACAAGGGAAGGTCCTGCGGAGAAATCGCCGCCGGAGTCTTGGGGCTGCTGTGGCCGCGGAACGCGGCCCTCATGGCCGCAAGCACTTCTTCGGTTCCCCCTGAAGAAGGTCCCCCCAAACAAGTGCTTGGCAGCCGGGTCTAAGCGTCCCGCTCGCGGAAAGTCACGGCTGGCATGAGGTCAGCCTTAAACTTGAAGGAGCAAGACAATGGCATACGGCAAAAACACGAAGAAGGCCCAGCAACGCGAAACCACGCCTCCGGCGCTGATCGCCTGGCACGTCCTGGAACGCGGGGAAAAGAAGTTCTGGAACCGCATCGGCGCAGCCTGGGAGCATGAGGACGGCGACGGCCTGACCCTGCAACTCGACCTGTTCCCGGTCGCAGACGGCCGCATCGTTCTCAGGAAGCCGAAGGAGGACGACGGGGCTTGAGGCCCCCCGGAGAGGAGCCGGGTTTCCCCCGGCTCCTCTCCCTTGTTTTCCACCTCTTGGGGGCCAGCCCCCGCCGGTTGCGATCCCGCCCGCCCGGCATCCCCCGCAATTAACGCCCTACGGGCATCTTTCAAAGAAAGGGTTTGGCAAGGGAAGCACGTATTGTGTAACTTGACAAGACACACTTGTCCTGCTAAGCTTCCAAATGAAGATCAGGAACGTGATCCATAAGGGGCTGCGGCGCTTCATCGAGGACGACGTTAGTTCAGGCCTGCCGCCCGCCGTTGGGCCGAAGGTCCGCAAGATCGTCTCCTTCCTGCAGGACATGGATCAGGAAAGCGAGCTGCGCACCGTGCCAACCTGGAACGCCCACCAGATGACCGGCGACCGGAGAGGAACCTGGAGCCTGTCCGTCACCAAGAACTGGCGCATCACGTTCCAGATCGCGCAGGCGGAAATCGAAATTATCGACCTCAATTATGAGGACTACCACTAGGAGGTGGGAGCCATGACCCAGGCACAAGGCATTCGCATGAAGAACCCGGTCCATCCCGGCGGGTTCGTAAAGACCGAGATCATCGAGCCGTTGGGGCTGTCGGTGACCGACGCCGCACAGGCGCTCGGCATAACGAGGGCAGCTCTCTCAACCTTTCTGAACGAGCGCGCGTCCCTCTCGCCCGACATGGCAATCCGAATCGAAAAAGCGTTTGGCGTCTCGATGGAGACGCTCATGCGGATGCAGAACAGCTTCGACATCGCCCAAGCCCACAGGCGGGAAGGTGAGATCAAGGTCAAGCGCTACGCCCCCAAGGTGGCCACCTCAGAGCCACAGCCCAAACTATTTTAGCGGCATGAGCACATGACAACGTCCCCACATCAGAGGCCGCATGCGGGGCACTGCGCAATGCGCGCGTCGGCTTCGATCACGCTCGCATCCGTAGCGAACGCATGTCCAGGGTGACTTTGAATATGCTTTACGAAGAATCTAGGCGCTGCACGGGGCAAACCTGTTATACGGCAGCCGTCCTTCTCTGTCGCAAAATGCTGATGAATATTGCCGTTGAGCAAAAAGCTAAGGATGGATTGAGCTTTGTAGAGTATGTAAACTTCCTTTCCGATCAAGGGTATGTCCCGCCGAATGCTAAGCACTGCCGTCTCCGTCTTGTTCGTGTTTACCGGATGACCTGCAGGCCCCATGTCACTTCACGACTAGCACCGGAGTTGCATGATGCGATCCGCGCGGCTCCCGACCATCCGCTCGTACAATGCCGAATGGCCTGTCGCCCCAATGACGAGCAAATCCACGTTGAGATCGGCGGCAAGCTTGACGATGTCGCGCACCGGATGCCCCGCCACGACATGGGTGTGCAGTTTCACATGGCTTTCTTCCGCTATCGCCCGTGCGCGCTGGAGGACGCCATGGAAGCGCCGTGCGGCGCTTCCCGTTTCTTCTCTCACCTCTTCGATGAATTCAGGCATGTAGTCGATCTCTTCGACCGAAACCATGTGCAGCTCAGAATTGTTCTGCTTCGCGACCGCAAGCGCCAGAGACAGGGCATGAAACGCGTGTTCCGAGCCGTCATTGGCGTGCAGGATCTTGGCGAACGTCGCCTGCCTCCCGGATTATTCGGCCCTCCTAACAAGTTGTGGAAGGCTTGTCACGGGCGCCTGCTGCTGACCAGCCACATCTTCCATTTCCGTCTGGGGCAACAAATGGCGTGGCAGATAGAAGGCGTTGGCGATCACCGTCGGGATCACCGCGCTCCCGATCACGGCCGCTACCAGAGCCGAATATTGGCTCTTGTCGATGATTCCATGGGACAGGCCAAATAAGGACGAGATCGTTCCGAAGGTTAGGCCCGTCGCCATCATAAGGGTCGAGTACATGGCCTCCTTGTTAGGCGCGCCGAAGAGCTTCGTAACCGGGTAGACCCCAACGATTTTCGTAGCAACTTTGACTATGAGGAAAAAGACAAAGGCGGTAGGCGCGGCGATAAGCGCGGGTATTGAGACGAACGACCCCGCCCGGATGAAATAGAACGGCGTCAGCAATCCGAATGTCAGCGTCCGCAATCGTCTGACCAGGGCGTGATCCTTGCCAACGGTCCCGGCGAGTACCATTCCGATAAGGTAGGCGGGAAGAACGGCTTCGCTGCCGGCCCAGGCGGCGAGCGCCCCCATTCCAAGCAGGCAGAGAAGCAAAAACTTCGTTTCGAACTCCGAAGGCCGCCCGCCATAGCGCTTGAACAAGCGGGGCGTCGCCCATGGCACGATCACAATGGCCGCCACGCCGGCAACAAGAAATATCGCGGTCTTTACCGTGAACGGCGCAAAGATGAGGCCCAGCGCCACGACAGTTCCAAGATCGGTGATGAAGCAAGCGGCAAGGATTGTCTTGCCGTAATCCGTCACGTTGAAGCCGAATTCCAGCATCACGGCATAGACAACCGCGACGGACGTGGTCGACATGGCGACGCCGGCGAGCCAGCTCGGCATGACCTCCCATCCGAGCAAATAACGGGCCGCCGCCGCGCAACCGAGAAAAGGGAACGTGAAGCTCGCGAGTCCAACCGCGGCCGCCTCTTTCCACTTGAGCTTGAAGACCTGCAAGTCGAGTTCGGCACCGGCGAGAAACGTCAGGACAATCGCGCCTATCCCCGCGAGAAACTTGACCCAGGGTTCGTCCGTTCCGAGCACTGCTGGGCCGAAAGCCAAGCCGAGGATCAATTGAGCGATTGTTCCGACTGCGATTTCGGACAATGCCGTCGATACGCGCAGCCAGATCGAGAGAAGGGTCGCAACCACGGCGAGACCCAGCCAAAGTGCCGCAAGTGCCCATACACCGTCATGTTTTTATCCTGTCAATTAAGGGGTCGTTCGTCTATCGTGCACGGTTGAGGACGGCGAGCGTCACGCACCATCCGCCGGACCAAGATCATGCTTGCCGGCTACGACTCTGTGCGAAAGAACTCGGAAAACCGCACTGCTCGGCAGATAAACGAAAAAAACTCCCGCTCGTTGCTGTTGCACGGCAGGAGTCATCAGCCTCTCGGCGATTTTGGGGAACCCCATCCCCTTTTTTCGATGGTCGATTCTAATCGAGAATCACACGATAGCGCAACTAAAAATCCGGCGCAAAGGTGGGCGGCGTGAAGAGCAGCACGATCCAATCTTCAAGCAATTCTTTCTACAAGCAATATCGCGGCGGCCGGTTTGACTTGGCGCGATGCGTGCTGTTAATAAGCTGCCAAAGGCCGCTGCGGAACGCTCGCCGCGTCCAGGGGATGGGGTGCCCCCTTAACTGCCGGCAAGGCTGATGACTCCTGCATTGTAACGTCAATTCGGCGGGCGGTTTTGCTGTCTCGCCAGCAGGAGGAAGCCCTAAATGGATCAAGACACAACCGTATCCCTCGTGCTTTTATTCATCATCGCCGGCGGCGGGCTCGTCGCCTTCGGCGGTCTGACTTTATTCGGTCATCATCTATTCTTTAAGACCAAAAACCAAGCTATTTTAGGAATTTGTGCTGGTCTTGTGCTCCTTGGCGCGCTGGAAATCCGATTCTATGCGTCGAGCGCATCTTTTTTCGCAAACCAGAAAGTCGTGGTTGGCTACTGTCACTTTGAGGCGGAAAAAGCGAATCCCGGCCAGCGAGGCACGAAAAGCGATGCCATCAACAGGTCAATTGCCGCGTGTTTGAGCAAGGAGGGATATGAATGGAGTCCCGACCACCGGCGCTGCAAAGAGGCGCCGCTTGCGATGAACGAATATTGTTACCTCCCAACGGCATTTTTCAGCCGGCTGATCACCAAGATGCAGCTGGTGTTCGAGTGATGCCGCAAGCCGCGCCCAGCCGGCCGCATCGCTAGCTTCCTGGTCATCAAAAGATACTTTGCAAAAGTCAGGCGTTTCGGCACGATGCCGGCATGCCCGTGAATCGCGACGACGGCGGCCACTTCGCCCGCGACGATAAGGATTCCCACATGACGAAGCTACCGGCTGGCACGCTGAGCAAAGTACCCGAAGTCACTCTTGGGTTTTGGGTCATCAAGGTGCTTGCGACGACATTGGGAGAGACCGGCGGCGATGCCGTAACAATGTCGATGAATCTGGGCTATGCGATTGGCAGCTTCATCTTTATCGGCATTTTCGCCGCCGCCGTCGTCGCGCAAATTTCCGCGAAGGCATTCCATCCCTTCCTGTATTGGGTTACGATCGTCGCGACAACAACCTTGGGTACAACGATGGCGGATTTCGCCGATCGTTCGCTCGGCATCAGTTATTTCGGCGGATCGTCGATTCTGTTCGCGGCGCTGATTGCCTCCCTGGCCGTATGGCGCTGGTCGGAGGGCTCCATCTCCGTCAATACCGTCGCTACGCCCCGGGTCGAGATGTTCTATTGGGTAGCGATCCTGTTCTCGCAGACGCTCGGCACGGCGCTGGGCGACTGGATGGCCGACACGAATGGGCTCGGCTACGAGGGCGGCGCGGTCGTCTTCGCCGCCGGTCTGGCGGTTGTCGCCTCCGCATATTTTTACACGAAAATCTCGCACACCTTGCTATTTTGGGCGGCGTTCATTCTAACGCGACCGCTTGGTGCAACGCTCGGGGACCTGCTGGACAAACCGCATGCTCACGGCGGGCTGGAGATCAGCCGCTATGTCGCCTCAGGCATTCTCGCAGCGATCATTGTTGCTCTCATCCTCATCCTCCCGCAGCGGGCGGGTGTGCATCCGGGCGCTCGCGAGCAGAAGGGGTAAAGCAGCCAATATATGCGCGTGCATAAATCAACAATAAAACTAACGCCTTGATTGGTCAGGGCTGTTTCGTTGCAAAAGTCTGGTGCAAAATTCAATGACTCTTGACAGCTAACGCAAGCTTGATCAGTCCCTAGACCGTGCCTCTCACATCCGAACCGACTATCTCGATTCGATTCGACATCAGAACCGAAAGACGAGGGCAATGCCGACCGCCATGAGAACACCGCCGATGACGCGCCAAACGTTCAGGGCGTGCACCGGCATGTTCATCAAGCCGAAGTGGTCGATAGCGAGCGAGGTGAAGAGGTTCGCCGCGATAATCAGCCCATTGACCGGTCCGGCCCCGATCTTGTCGATGAGGGCAAGTCCGGCGAAAACCGCAACCGCGCCGGTGAGCCCAGCCAGCGGCGCCCACCATGGCATGGCGCTGATTCCCTCCATCGTTGGTAGCGGACGGGGTAAAACGGCAAAGAGACCGGCAAAGAAGAAAGCATTCAGCGTGAAGAGAACGGTTAAGGCGAGCCACGGGTTCGTCAGCGAGAGCCGCAGCTGCGCGCTCATCACAGCGCCGAACGCCTGTAACGCGCCGGCGACGATGATAAAGGGGATAAACCAGATTGGGTTCATGAGACCGCTCCTTGCTCGCTTGCGTAATTGACTCCGGGGTCACAGCCACCATACGCCGAACAAGATCGTCAGCACTGTCAGCGGCGCGCCGACCTTGAAATAGGTCCAGAAACCGACGGTGACGCCACTGGCGCGTGCGCGCTGCGCGACAATGAGATTGGCGACCGAGCCAACCAGCGTGAAATTGCCGGCGAGCGTCGACGCCATGGCGACGATGAGCCATGCACGCTCCGGATCGGCCGAATTGGCGATGAACGGTTTTAAAACCAGGACGGCGGGTACATTGCTGACAAGGTTCGACAACACCGCCGTGACCGCTGAAAGGACTGGCGCAGTCTCAAGATCGAGCCGACTGACCGCCGCGATCGATTCCGGAGTCAGCACGGTCATTTCCAATCCGGTGACAACGATGAAGAGACCGACGAACATGAGGAGGAGCGGCAAGTCGATTTCCCGATAGACCTTGTCTGCCTTGATCTTGCGAGTGAACAGCAGCAACGCGCCTCCTACGATCGCCACCTTGGCGACCGGTTGGCCGGCGAAGAACAAGACCATCATCGCGACCGTCACGAGAACCGACTTGATGACCAGAGATCGATTGTGACGCGCCGGACTCGTCGTAACAGCCGGAAGACGCTCGCTGGTCAGAAACTCGCGATGATACACCAGCGCGATGAGCAGCGTCGTGAGGACGATGCCCACAGCGGCTACCGGCCATAACGCCGCGACGAAAGTTCCGTAAGGGATGTGCGAGAGACTGCCGATGATCATGTTTTGCGGGTTGCCGGTGATCGTCGCCGTGCTGCCGACGTTGGAGGCCATCGGGATCGCCAGCAGATAGGGGATCGGATCGCGCTTGAGCCGGGTGACGAGATCGAGTACCAACGGCGTCATGACCAGGCAGATCGTGTCGTTGACGAGGAAAGCCGAGAATGAGCCCGCCACAAGTACAATTGCCATGAGCAAGACGAGGGGATGGTGGGCGCGCGCCACGACCCAATTGCTCACCAGCCGGAAGAAGCCAGAAAGGCGCAGGTTGGCGACGACAATCATCATGCCGAGCAAAAGCGTGATAGTGTCGAAATCGATCGCGCGGTAAGCTTGGTCGAGCGAGACAACGCCAAGTCCGACCATAAGACTCGCGCCAAGCAACGCCGCGCCGGCGCGGTCGAGTTGATAGCCGGGCAGCTTGCCGATGGCGATGACCAGATAAGTCGCCGCGAAAATGGCGATGGCGGCGATCGTCTTTCCGTCGTCCCATGTTATTTGCCTCGCCAGAAGGCGGATATCGGCGTTTCGCGCGGCATGGATTCCCATTGGGATAAGCGCAATGATCAAGAGGAGCACGCCCGTCACAACAAGCGTCCCCGCCGCGACGAGCCCCGTGGCGACGAGCGCGGTCGTGAAGCGCCCGATCGACTGCGATTTGGACTCGGCTTCGCGAGAAGCCTGTTCGTCGATTGGAATTTGGCGGCGCGGCGTTTCAAAGTTCCCCATTACGTCCTTTCTCCTTGGCATTGACGCTAATTCCCCTGTTTCAGCGCTCTGATAGCCATTGAGAACGGCAGCACGAGAGAGAGCGGCGCATCGAGGAGGCGCATCGCGCCGTAGCTTTCGTACCACTGCGCGGCACGATCGCTTTTGGCGTCGATCAGCAGGGCCACGCCGCCCACTTCTTGCGCGACCGTCATGCAACGTTCGGCGGCGCGCACGAGAAGCCGTCCGCCAAGTCCGCGTCCTTGCACATTGCGATCGACGCCGAGACGGCCGAGACGGTAGACAGGGATTTCATAGCGGCCGAGGCCGCGCGTCACGACGGCGGGCGCACGGCTGAATTCAACCGAGGCTGGACTCAGCGTGTAAAAGCCGAGGATGCGCGCGGGCGCATCGCGCGGGGTCGCCACGAAACATTTTGCGCCGCCGCTTTCATGGTTCTGGCGCGCGTAGCGCTTCAGGTAAGTGTCGAGACTGTCCTCGCCGCAGTCGAACGCTGCGCGGTCGTGGTTTTTACCGATCGGCCCCTCTTCCCAAATGAGAGCTGTCATTCAAGGACGAAACCCGCCTTGGCGGTGCGCATCAGGCGTGCGGGAGGGTCTGGCGGATTTTCGAGCAGATCGAGCACGCGCAAGGAATCGCGTTCCGACAGAAGCAGTTTTTCCGCTTCCGTGATGACCGCCTGCGCCTGGGGCAGCGCGGCACGCAGAATGAAACTGGTCAGGTCGAGCCGCTCCAGCGCGGCGGCGCGCGCCAGCACGGCCTTATCTTCGGGCCGGAGCCGCAGCTCGACCCTCCCATTGTCAACATGTTCTCGCGCCATAGCTCACCTCTAGCTTCAGTATACGGATTTAATCCGTACAAAGCAAGAAAATCCCAAAGGCCTTGCTTTGGCTCGGTTAGTATATGATAATGTCTTTTATCATATACTAACGGAGACGACCCAATGGCCTATGCCAAACTCGACGAGGACGATTTGAATAAAGCCATTACAGAAACCAAGGAGGCCATTCAGCGAGGTCGCAAGCTATTGAAAGTGGTTTCTGAAAAGCCAACGACCAAAGGCCGCAAGGATGTGCAAAATCCACGCCGAAGCTCATCGATAAATTGGAGCGTGACCTAAAAAAACTTGAAAAGGCGCTCGAGAAGAAATCGGAAATATGAACCAGATTGTCCCTATACTCGCCGACCGCACCCCTGCCCTCGTCGCCGCCGCCGGCGAGCGCGCCTCCTACCGCTTCTTTGAATTCTTCACGGCGCAGATCAGGAACCCGAACACGCGCCGCGCCTATGCGCGCGCAGCCGTCGAATTCTTCGACTGGCTTGCGGCGCACGGCGTGACGCAGATCACGGCGATCGAGAGTGTGCATGTCGCGGCCTATATCGAGCAGCTGCAGAAGGCGCGATCCGCGCCGACCGCCAAGCTGCGCCTTGCCGCCTTGCGTCATCTGTTCGACTGGATGGTGATCGGTCAGATCATGCCAACCAATCCGGCCGCTGCCGTGCGTGGTCCGCGCCATATCGTGCGGCGTGGCAAGACGCCGGTGCTCGATCCAGCCGAGGCACGTCAGCTCATCGACGCGATCGACACAACGACCATTATCGGCCTGCGTGATCGCGCGCTCGTCGGCCTCATGGTCTATTCCTTCGCGCGCATTGGCGCTGCGATCGGGATGCGCGTCGAAGACGTGTATACGCAGAACCGGCGGCTATGGCTGCGCTTACAGGAGAAGGGCGGCAAGCAGCACGCCATGCCCTGTCATCACAATCTCGAAACCTACCTGCATGAATATATCGACGGTGCCGGGCTCGCGAACGATCCGAAGGCGATCCTGTTCCAGACTTACAGCCGCACGACCAGCCAGCTCACCGGCAATCCCCTGCCCCAGGCGAACGCCTATGAGATGATTCAGCGCCGCGCCAAATCCGCAGGCATCACCACGCGCGTCGGCAACCACACCTTTCGGGCGACGGGCGTCACCGCTTACCTGAAGAACGGCGGCACGCTGGAGAAAGCCGCGCAGATGGCGAACCATGCCTCGACCCGCACGACGCAGCTTTACGACCGCCGTGCCGAGGAAGTGACGCTCGACGAGGTCGAGCGAATTCTAGTATGAGCAAGGCTTTATCCATGAGCGCGATCATCCTGCACCGCACCGACCCCGCGAAGAACATGCGCCGGTTCTACCGCCTCGACGTACAGCGCGATCTATTCGGGCAATGGTGCTTTATCCGGGAATGGGGACGCATCGGCCGCGCCGGACAGGTGCGGACGGTCCCCTACCCCACCGCAGACGAAGCGCACGAGGCCCTTGCCCTGCAGCAGCACGTCAAGGAGCGCCGGGGCTATGCGCCGAATTCAGGGGCGGCGGCCTCAAAGCCCGAGTTGCAGGCAAATAGCCCTTTCAATCGCCGCCATGTCCTCCCGGCTGAGACGGCCCTGCCTCTCCCCCAGGCGAAGCTTGCTGATCGTGCTGAGCTGATCGGCCATTGCCTTCCGCTGTTCACTATTCAACATCACGTAGGCCTCTGACGGATAGAGGCGGCCGACATTGCTGGTCAGTGGCACCACCTGAATCCGGTTCAGCTCCCGGTTTGCCACGTCGTTGCTGACGATGACGGCAGGACGGGTCTTGCGAATTTCACCGCCCACGGATGGATCAAAAGACACCCACCAGACTTCCCCACGCTGCGGTGCTTTATCTGGGCTCATGCGCTATATCCCCGGTCAGGTTTTCTACCCATTCCGAGGCTTCCCGTTCGCGTTCCTCGTCAGCGGCCATGGCCCGGTATCCGTCTGCCATGTCGCGCCGCGTCACATGCGGGCGCGCCAGATCGTTCAGGAAACGACTAATTTTCCGCCGCCCAACGACGCTATGCAGGCCGCTATAAACTTCATCATCGACCGTGATGGTCAGCTTCTTTGACATGATCGGTCCTCCTATACGTATAGTGTACGTATAAAGGCCTGCTTTTGTCTACCTTTTTGAAACTGCAGCAGGATGGACTGCCGCTGCGGGGTTTTCGGGTCATCCCGTGTCAGGATTTTGCACTACAGGCCAAGCCCGCCGATCACAGCGCAGGGGGCCTCTTTCGGAAATTTTAAACAGTTTTTTGATATTCTGGGGACGAGGGCGCACTTATGGGTTTGTTCCAAACCCGTGCGCCTGCGCTCTTGGGAATACCCGCCGCTTGGGCATCCAAGGCACAGCCTTCACCGTCATCGAGGCGGTTCAGGCTGGGGCGCTCAAACGCCGCTTGGGCTTGCCATCGGGACGCTGGCAGGCCTCGACACCTCGGGAGGTTGCAGCCCTCCACAGTGCCAGGCGTTCCCTCTTCGTTGCCGTCATCCGTGGGGCCGCCCATGACCCCACCAATGACGGCAATCGCCAGACCTGTTGCGTATGGTGCGCAGCAGCCCGCGATTGCCGACATGCCCGGAAAAGCGGGCCTTCGTCTGATACCGGCCTGATCACCGGCGTCCCGAAGGCTGATCCCGCCTTTCAGGTCCCGCATCGCATACCGTGACTCATGATCACGCGGCGACGGCGAACGTTAGTTCGCGCCCGCGTGAGGTCACATGGCGATTTACTCATGTGCTGTCTCGACCGTCGGCCGCTCGACCCATGCGGCGGGCACGGCCGGAGCGCATCTCCGCTATATCGGACGCCCCGACGCAGCCACCACGGTCGAGGCGGCGCACATGCCCGCCCATCCACGAGCCGCCCGTAGATGGATGAATGCCCAGGAGCGCGAGGCGCGGAAGAACGCCCGGCTCCTGAACAAAATTCGCGCCGCCCTGCCCCGCGAGCTTTCTCATCCGCAGAATGCCGAGCTGGTGCGCGAGTTTTTGATGCTGCTCACCAGCACACGCATCCCCTGGTTCTACGCCATCCATGATCAGGGCGAGGACCGGCAAAACCCGCATGTGCACATCGTCCTGATCGACAAGGACATCGAGACCGGCACGCGGCTGCTGCGCCTCTCCGACAGTCCAAAGGACCGCGAGACGGCAGGCCTGGTCCCGAATGGCGTAAGGACCCCGTCTTCGGGGTGA
>QHBR01000355.1 GCA_003244015.1 Hyphomicrobiales bacterium
GAATATTTTTCGAGGTGCCCCTGTGTCGAAAGCCTCGTACTCGTCCTGAGCGGCTGTCTTTTTTGTCAAGGATTGATGCGAGGCTTTGCGGGGAGGTTGGCACTTCGGCGGCTTCAAGGCTGCCTGCCGCTTGCCGGCTGACGTTCCATCGCCGCCTTTCTTCGGCCAGACTTGCGAGGTCATAAAGCCTGCCTCGCGGCAGGCGGGCCACCGCGGGCGATTGCTCCGCGAAATGCGCCGCCGAGGACTCTTCATGCTCAGGCGTTTCTGTTCGAGGGTTATCCCGGCCGCCGTTTTCGTGGCCGTTCTCCCAGGCGTCGCGGCGGCGCACCCACACGTATGGGTTTCGGCGCGGGCGCAGGTGATTTTCGACACCAAGGGCGAGATCGAGGCGATACGCCATGCCTGGACATTCGACGAGATGTATTCTGCTTTCGTGACGGAAGGGCAGAGCAAGGATAGCCGGTTGTTGACCAAGGAAGAGCTGGCGCCGCTCGCCAAGACCAACGTCGAATCGCTCGCCGAATTCGACTTTTTCACTTATGCCAAAGCGGCCAATGCAAAGGTCGAATTTGGGACGCCCATCGACTATTCGCTGGAACAGCGGCAGGACAAACTCGTGGTTCTCCGGTTTACGCTTCCGTTGAACCCCCCCGCCAGCGCATCGAAGGCCTTCTCCTTTCAAGTCTATGATCCAACTTATTTCGTGGCTTTCGAGATGGAAAAGCAGGATCCGGTCGGCATGGCCGGGGCGCCAAAGGGATGTTCGGTCAATCTGCTCGGATCGAAGCCCTTGGCGGCTGGGGACACCAAAAAACTTTCGGAATCCTTTTTCAGCGGTCTTTCGCCGGGCTATGATTTCGGGATCAAACTCGCGAGCCGGATTATTGTCGCTTGTCCGTGAGGCCTTGTTGAAACCAATCGAATTTTCGTTCGCGGCGGTTTGGCGGGGCGCGGGGCAAGTCCTTGCCGCCGCCCGGCCGGTCTTGCCCCTCGCATTGCTCTTCTGTTTGGCCGCCTTGCTTCCTTGCCAATCCCTGGGGCAGGGCGTGCATCACCCATTTGCGGTCGGCGTCAATGAAGGTTCCGCTGGAGGCGCGCACGGTGCAGTGGTGGGCTGGATCCTGGCGCAGGAGGCGGGCTTTTATCGGCTGTTAAGCGGTGCCGTCCGTGCCGCCAAACAAAGCGGCGCAGCCGCCTGGGGTCTGGCGGGTTTAAGCCTCGCTTACGGTATTTTTCATGCCGCGGGGCCTGGCCACGGCAAAATGGTGATTGCTTCCTATATGCTCGCCAATGAGCGCGCCTTGCGGCGGGGTCTCGTAATTGCCTTCGGCGCGGCGCTCCTGCAAGGCTTTAGCGCGGTCGCGATTGTCGGCATCGGCGCCATTGTCTTCCAGGCGACAGCCAAGCACATGACAGCGGCCGCGAATGCGGTCGAGATCGCGAGCTACGCCGGCATAGCGGTTCTCGGCGGCGCGTTGGTTTACGTGAAAGGCGCGGCTCTTCTTTCCGCCTGGCGTTCCGCGCCCGAGTTCGTCGTTGTAGCGGGCGGACCGAACCCCGTCTTCGCCGCCGACGATTGCGCCGGGAACCATATCCACGGCCCGGGCTGCGCCCATTTCCACGCGCCCGATCCGCGCACGCTCGGGGCCGGATTTTCTTGGAAAAGCGCCCTGTTAACGATGATGGCGGCCGGATCGCGGCCCTGCTCGGGGGCGATTCTCGTGCTTGTCTTCGCCTTGGCGCAGGGGATTTTTCCGGCCGGAGTTTTTGCCGTCGCGGCGATGTCGCTTGGCACCGCGATCACCACGGCGGCACTCGCCAGCGCGGCTGTCCTCGCCAAAAACGCGGCGGTCAGATATTCCAAAGCGGGTTCCGGGCAGGCTCTGATCGCCGGGCGCCTGTTCGAGGCCGGCGCCGCCCTCGCGGTATTGGGATTGGGGCTGGTTTTGCTGTTCGCGGCCTTCTTGGGCGGCAACGCGGCCAATTGAGGTTCTTGCCGCCACCGTTTTCAATGCCTCGTTAGCGTTACCTGCGAGCGCATCACGCCGGAGGCGGACAATTTTTTCGCGGCCGATGAGATTTATGCTGTCGGCCGGGAAAAGAGCGCGCTGGGCCGTGAAACCGGCCCCCAAAGCATCGTAGTGGCCGCAGTGAAAAGAACGATCGCACCGGCGGCCGCAACGTCATCAACGATCGGGTTCTGCACCCACAAAACTTGTGTGAAGGGGATACCAAGTTTGCGTAAAAAACGCATTGTCAAAACGCGAAAACGTCCCCATTGAGACCGTCCACGAAAATCGGTTGGGGAATTGCGGCAAAACGGTCGAGAGCGCGTCCTGATCAAATGGAATCATTTGATCGAAAAGGACGCAGCTCAAAATCAATGAGTTGGAGTATGCCGGAATCGAAAAAGTCGCGCAAGTTTTTCGGGTCATGTTCTAAGGGCATTTTCATGTTTCATGGAGACCGATAGCCGTCTTTCGTACAAAGGAATTCAAGTGGTGATGGAACAAGCTCTGCCCGGCGCCGCTTCGATGATTGCCATTATCGGCGGCGGTCAGGCGGGCGGCGAGGTCGCGACCCTGCTGCGGCAGAACCGGTTCGAGGGCCGCATCGTCCTTATCGGCGAGGAGGAATATCTTCCTTATATGCGCCCGCCTTTGTCGAAGGCATTTCTCGCGCGCGAAATCGGCAAGGACGCGCTGATCTACAAGGCCTCGGTTGCCTATGAGAAAGCCCGGGTGGAGATGCGGCTCGGTGTCCGCGTCGCGGCGATCGACCGGCGCGCGAAGACGCTCTTGATCAAGGGCTGCGCGCCGCTCCACTACGATAAGCTTGTGATCGCGACCGGGGGCCGCGCCCGCGAATTGGCGGTGCCGGGCGCCGGTTTGCGCAATATTTTTTACCTGCGCACGATTGCCGATGTCGAGGCGTTGCAGCCGCTCATGGAGGCCCCCCGGCGTCTCGTGATCGTCGGCGGCGGCTATATCGGGCTTGAAGCCGCCGCCGTCGCGGTTAAACGCGGGCTTGCCGTAACCGTGCTCGAAGGGGCGCCGCGCGTGCTCGCCCGCGTGACCGCGCCCGATCTGTCGAAATTCTATGAACGCATCCATCGGCAAGCCGGAGTCGACATTCGCACCGGGGTCACGGTCTGCGGGTTCGCCGCGGGGGCCGAGGATGGCGGCGTCGGCGCGGTCGCATGCGCCGGCGGTCAATCGTTTGCCGCCGATTTTGTGCTGATCGGCATCGGCCTCGTTCCCAACATAGAACTCGCGGAACAAGCCGGGCTCGAAGTGGACGACGGGATTGTCGTCGATGAAGCGAGCCGCACAGGCGACCCCGATATTTATGCGATCGGCGACTGCGCGATGCACGCGCATCACGGCTTCCTGCGGCGGAAAATACGCCTCGAATCGGTTCCAAACGCGCTCGAACAGGCCCGCGCGGCCGCCGCCTCGATCATGGGGCGGCCAATTCCCGCCGCCATCGCGCCCTGGTTTTGGTCCGACCAATATGATCTCAAATTGCAGATGGCCGGCGTCTCCGATGGCTATGAGGAGCTTGCGATCCGGGGGAGCATGGAGGCGTCGTCGTTCATTGCATTTTATCTCAAGGAAGGACGGGTCATCGCCGCCGATTCGGTCAATCGCCTTGGCGAATTCATGGCCGCCAAGCGCATCGTCGGCGAGCGGATGGAGATCGCCCCCGCGCGCCTCGCCGATGAATCGGCGCCTCTCAAATCGCTGTTACAGCCAGCCGCTGCTTAAGCCCCGTATTATGGCGCAACCGCCACGCAAGACGCAGCGCAATACTAATCCCGGATTTGGCGCAAGTGGAAGAATGGCTTAAGGTTTAATCTTGGCCCCGCGTTTTTGGTTTATTCCTCCTTGGCGCCGCCAAAAGCTTCGAGCGCCTCGTTGCGATGAGCAGTCCATGAGCCCCGTCATGCCGGCCATTCCCATTGTCGATGCCGGCGACGGCGGGCCTCTCCGCCACGCGGCGCTGAGCCGTGCTCGCGCGCGTGTCCTGCGCGATGACTGCCTCACGGTTTTTCCGCGCGCCGTGACGCCGCTCCTGCCGGCATTGGATGGCGTTGCGCGCCGCTGGCTCACCCGTTCGTGCTCGCCCTATGTGCCGGAGATTGCGCAAATCGCGGCGACGCTTGGCTTTCCGGGTATCTGGCTGCTCAACAACTCTTGGGCACCTCGAAAAATATT
>QHBR01000200.1 GCA_003244015.1 Hyphomicrobiales bacterium
AATATTTTTCGAGGTGCCCGGCTGCTTTTTGCGCTCCACCTGTCGTGTCTCGAGAGGTTGTTTCTTGGGAGCCTTGAGATAGGGGGCTTCCGTTGATGCCGAAGTGAGGCCGAGATGAATGTATTAATCAGTACATAAGTAGATCGCGAGGCTCGGTGCGTTCTCGGCCTTGCCACGCGATGGAAAATGGGCGGGAAATTCACCCTCGCCCGACCGTGCGCGCGTTTGGGCAGCAAGCCAATTTCCCGCGAAAAGAAGTTTTCCCCTAAACTTTCGATCGCATCCATCGATTCCAGCCGAAAATCGGCCAAACGGCGAAGATGTGGCTTTAAGTTGCCGGGCGAATCAGAAATTGATGGAGTTCTCGAACAGGTCCCCCGGTTTTTTTCAGGCAAGCTCAGTCCCGGCGGGTTTGGCGGCATGGCCGGACCCAATCGCGAGCCCGCTTCAATAAAGATTGTGTGGGCCGCTTGACGGAGCGCGATGGTTGGGGTTCCGTCATGTCGAGCTCGATTAAATAAGGCGAGCCGGAGGCAGTGTCGCGCCGGCATGCGCTCGCGCTAAAATCCATGGAGGCAAAGCGGATGACGAACACAGGTAAAAAAGCCACGCCCGGCAAGGGCGCACCCGAAAAGAGCAAGACTTCGAAAGCGCCCGAGGCAGAAAAGTCCAAGTCCGTGCCAAGTGCCTTCGCTAAGCCCTTGCAGCCTTCGAAGGAGCTCGCGGCCGTAGTCGGGCCGGACCCTTTGCCGCGTACAGAGGTCGTGAGCAAAATGTGGGAGTACATCAAGAAGCACAAGCTGCAAAATGAAGCGAACAAGCGGGAAATTCTCGCCGATGAAAAGTTGGCCGCGGTATTCGGCAAGAAGAAAGTGACAATGTTCGAGATGAACAAGTTTCTCGCTCAGCATCTCAAGTAAGATGTTGGTTGCTGCGCGGCCTTCGAGCACTTGCCATTCCAAACTGCCTGGACCCGTCGGGAGCAAATGCAAGCGGCCCAGGGATTTTGGCGAGCGACGGGCGCGGGGTTAAGCGGCGGGCTTGCATTCAGGTTTGTCCGGCGCGCGATCAACGCTCGCCAGGACAAAGCTCGCGTCATCGATACCGTGATGGTATCGCGTGCGGACAGCGCGTCTTGTTCACAGCCGGCCGGGTCTCACGGTCGAGACCGGTGACGTAGCATGCGCGGACTTTGCCTTCGCCTTATGAGCTTGATCATGGGAGCTTCGCCTTGAAATACCGCCAGCTTGGCGCCAGCGATCTGCGGGTTTCGATCATTTCACTCGGCTCCTGGCTGACTTTTTCGGGCGGCGTCGAGGAGCGCCAGGCACTTGCCTGCGTCCATAAGGCGCTCGACCTTGGGATCAATTTCATCGATACCGCGAATATTTATGGCCGCGGCGCGGCGGAGAGCGTGCTTGGCAAGGCGCTGCATGGCATTGATCGCAGATCGTATATTTTGGCGACCAAGGTTTTTTTCGCGATGAGCTTGCGCTATTTCAACAAAGGCTTGTCGCGCGCCCAGATCGTTAAGCAGCTCGACGCTTCGCTGAAGCGGCTTGGGACAGACTATCTCGATCTCTATCAATGCCACCGCTATGACGACGAAACCCCGCTCGACGAAACGATGGAGGCTTTGACCACGGCGGTCCGTCAGGGCAAGGTGCGCTACATCGGCTTCAGCGAATGGCCGCTCGACAAGATCGAGGCGGCGGCGACAATGCCCGGCGTTGCCCAATTCGTGTCGAGTCAGCCGCAATATTCGATGCTTTGGCCCGTTCCGCAAGACGAGATTTTTCCGCGTTGCGCCGAGCTCGGCATCGGCCAGATCGTCTGGTCGCCGCTCGCCCAGGGCGTGCTGACCGGCAAATACGCGCCGGGCGCGCCGCCGCCGGCGGGCTCCAGGGCCAGGCATGCGTCAATGGGCGCGATGCTGCCGAAAGAGTGGCTGCGGGCTCCCGTGTTGACGGCCGTGCAACAGGTGAAGCTCATCGCTGAAAGAGAAGCGGGCGTGAATTTATCCCAATTCGCTCTTGCCTGGGTGTTGCGCCGGCAAGAGGTGTCCTCGGCGATCATCGGCGCAAGCCGTCCTGAACAAGTGACAGAGAATGCCGCGGCGGTGGATTGCGAGGTGGCGCCGGAGCTTTTCGCGAGGGCCGAGGAAATCTTGGCGCCGTTCCGCTGATCCCTCTCCGTGGTCTATTCGCGTTTGCGAGAGCATGTTCCAGAAACAGGCGTCCAGGCAATCTGGATGTTGTTGAAGGCCCTTTTCCTGAAAAGCTTAACGGGCGTTGATTTGGTTCAGCGAAAATGCAAAGCTTAGCCGCCGACATCCACACTGTTCTGTCGCCGGCGCGAGCTACTCGCGCGGGAGTCGCCGCCGGAACCCCGACGGAAGCATGGCGAATAGCAAACCAGAAGTTTTGGTGTGGGATGCCATTACTGTTGCCGGCATCTTCATTGTCATGTCTGGAATAGGCGTGATCGGATACCAAGGTTTCCTCTGGCTGCAGAATGGCTACTGGTCGCCACTCGAATTTCGGCTGGCATGGCAATGGGTGGGCGGCTCGGAGCCATCATTTACGTGGCTGGGTGCGCAGAAGATCGTGGACGCAATCTTGGACGGGCCGCTAAGTGGAGGCATCATATGTGTCGGCGTCGCGGCCTTTTGGATTGGTGACGTCATGGCGCGTGCGGCCCGCAATCTATCGTCCCCACCCTAGATCCTTAGCGGAAAGCGGAAGAGTGTGTATGCCTCATTACTGCGTTTGGCCCACAGAAGGAACCAATAATTATTTAGAAGAAATCAAAAATTTTTGGGTTCTGGCCACGTCGGATGACGAAGCGAAAAGACTGGTCGCATTGAATATCCCCAGCATTGGCGCGGATGTGACCAAGCTCGGGTGTGTTGCCGACCAACGCCGCCTGGCGTGATAATGACGGATAGCGGCGAGACCTTCACAGTTTCAAAGAGATAGCGGCAAATGCCCAAAGGTAACAAGAAAAGCGTTCGGGCCTCTCCTCCCGCGACAGTGTCGGCGACCAACCAAAGCCGGGCGTGCCCAAGGGCGCGGAGCCGGAAGTAAAGTGGAAAGTCTGTCGAGCGTGAAGTACGGCGGTCTGGCCTGCCGGAACATATCGCGCGCGGTGAATTCGACTATTTTTGTTCTACATCGGTCATTTTTAAATACGCGAGAACGGTATCGTTTTCTTCATGTTGGATTGCAGATATTGATTAACGGCTTCGTCTTCCTTGAGGGAAGTTCCGGTGCGCCGGAGCGTCCGGGCGAGCGCCATGATGGCGAGAATACGCCGGCTCGCCTCGTCCAGCGATAAGCCATGGCCGCCGATATTCGAGACGCAATTGCGCTCGGCGTCCTTGGTCTCGCCGGGCTTTGGGTCGAAGGTGATATAGGCGCCCACACTGTCGCGGGACGAGAGACCTGGACGCTCGCCGATGAGCACGACGGCAAGGGCCGCGCCTTGCCTTGCCGCGATCTCGTCGCCCAATGCGACGCGCGCCTGAAGCGCCACGACGGGAGGGGCAAAAACGAAATTTTGTGCCGCCAGCAGCATTTTGCAAAGCAGCCCCACTTGCGCTTGCACCGCGCCCGCGGACAACCCGTCGGCGATGACGATCGTGGCGTCATAGGTGCCAGGCGCGAGTTTTTCCGAGCTGTCCAACGCGAGGCGGCGGCCAAGATCCGGCCGCTGGAGAAACGTTATGCGATCGTGGGCCTCGCTTCGCACAAGAATAGGTCGCCACTCCGCAAGCTCCGCCATCAGGGTTTCATGATCGAGTTTTGCCTTGACCGCATCGCGGGCGCGGGCATGCGCCAGCTCGAATTCGAGCACGCGGCGCGTGGGCAGGCCATCGCCCACGCGGCCGAGCGCGATGCGGGCGGGCGTCGCCCGGCGCAGATAATCCCAGAAATCTCCGGGCGGCAAAGTCATCGCGGCGCGGCTGCGAGGAGACGCGCGGCCCCTGAAGGGCTTGGCCGCACCCGCGAATTCGCGTCCATGATGCCAAAAGCTTTGAGCCAGGCCTCGAACTCCGGCGCCGGCCGCAAGCCCAACACGGCGCGCGCATAGAGCGCGTCGTGGTAGGAGGTCGATTGATAGCCGAGCATGATGTCGTCGGCGCCGGGAACCCCCATAATATAGTTGCAGCCGGCGATGCAAAGAAGGGTCAGGAGATTGTCCATGTCGTCTTGATCCGCCTCGGCGTGGTTGGTGTAGCAGACATCGGCGCCCATCGGCAGGCCCATCAGCTTGCCGCAGAAATGATCTTCCAGCCCGGCGCGGATGATCTCCTTGCCGTCGTAGAGGTATTCCGGGCCGATAAAGCCAACGACCGTATTGACGAGCAAAGGCGCGTAGCGGCGCGCCACTGCATAGGCGCGTGCTTCCACTGTTTGTTGATCGACGCCGTGATGCGCTTGCGCCGACAGCGCCGCGCCCTGGCCGGTTTCGAAATACATGAGATTGGCGCCAGGCGGAGCGCGGCGCAGCGCCTGCACGCCGGAATGGGCTTCGTCCAGAAGCGCGAGGTTCACGCCGAACGCGCGGTTGGCCACCTCGGACCCCGCGATCGATTGAAAAACCAGATCGACCGGACCTCCCCGCTCCATGACCTGCATGGTTGTCGTCACATGGGCGAGCACGCAGGATTGCACCGGAATTTCGAAGCGCAAACGCAGTTCCTCGATCCGTTCGAGAAGAGCCAAGGCCTGCTTGGCGCTGTCCGATGCCGGATTGATCCCGATGCAGGCGTCGCCGCAGCCATACATGAGGCCGTCGATGATTGATGCGCCAATGCCAGCAAGATCGTCGGCCGGGTGATTGGGCTGGATGCGCACGCAAAGCCGCCCCGGCAGACCGATCGTGGTGCGAAACCGCGTGACCACCGAAATCTTTTTCGCGACGGCGATCAAATCCTGGTTGCGCATGAGTTTCGATACCCCCGCCGCCATTTCCGGCGCGATTCCCGGCGCGATGCGAGCGAGCGTTTCGCCCGTCGCCTCGTCGGACAGCAGAAAATCGCGAAACTCCCCGGCGGTCATCGCGGCGATTGGCGCAAAGGCTTGGCGGTCATGCGTATCGAGAATGAGCCGTGTCACCTCGTCCGTCTCGTAAGGCACCAGGGGGTCTTCGAGAAAGCGCGCAAGCGGCAAATCGGCCAGGGCCATGCGCGCGGCGACGCGCTCCTCGCCGCTTTCCGCGGCAAGACCGGCGAGGCGGTCGCCCGCGCGATCGGGCGAGGCGCGCGCAAGAAGCGTGCGTAAATCCGCGAAGACATAATGCGTGCCGCCGGCATTGCATCCATAAGACATTAGACTTCCTGTTCACATAATTTCCATGTTAGAGTAAGCCGGACCGGACCGAAACGCCCGCCGCTTGAAGCGAGGACCACTACGAGGGCGAGCGCCTCGTACCCCCATCCTGTTCAGCCGGGGGCCTTGGCCAAAATGGTCACGCGAACTTGAATGAGAGTTAGCAACCTTTACCGCTGCCAAACATTACCTATATCAAGGTAGACAGTAATTTTTGAGAGAGAGTAACGATGAGCGCTTCAATGGAATCTTCCAAGAAATCGTCGGTTTCGACGCGTGGCTTCGCCTCCATGGATCCCGAGAAGCAGCGGGCGATCGCGCGCAAGGGCGGCGAGAGCGTGCCGCACGAAAAGCGGAGTTTTTCGCAAAACCCGACATTGGCGGCCGAAGCCGGGCGCAAAGGCGGTCAAAGCGTGAACCCGAACAAGCGCAGCTTTTCGCGCAATCACACGCTTGCATCCGAGGCCGGCCGCAAGGGGGGGCATGCCTCGCATGGCGGCCCGAAAAAAACCGCTATCGAGGGTTGAGAGCAAAGGCCAATATAAGCGGGCGTGGCATAAGGAGGCGCGACGGCGGGTTCCAACCGCCGCGTCTTTCTTGAATTTGAACTACGGTTCAACGCCGTCATCCCTGAAAAGGGCTGCAGCACGCGGAAAAATGCAAATATTCCGTTACAATTTCTTCAAGGTGAGACTTTTGCCTTCCTTCGGGTCTTTTTTCCAGCTGCCATCCGGTTGCGCGTCAAGATAGGTTTTATGCCCCTTGCGCGCGGTCAACACGAGACGGCCGTTGACGATTTGCCAACCGGCCGGATCGAAAATCACGATCCCCTGGTCTCGGCAGCCGGGCGCGAGAGAAGCCTTTTCCCTTCCCGCCGCCTTTACGCGATTGTCCAAGGTCAGCATGCATCCGGTATCCTTGCCGCCGTCGCGCAGGATAGAGTAACGCCCGGCCACGTCGGCTGGCGCGGCCGCCGGGGATTCTTGCTTTGTCGCGAGGACGGCGGGCGCGGGGTTTGCGCCTTGTTTAGCGAAAGGTTCTTTTTTTTGCACCGCCTCATGTATCGCGGCCAGCCGTAGCGTCTCGCCTTGCGGCCATATGCGGGCCTGACCCTGGACCCGAGGCAAAGGGACCGCCCGCACCTCGGCGCATACAAATACGCTCGCCGCAAGAACAAGCCAGCCGTGCCCCCAACGCATGTTTGGCACTTGGAAACCCTTTCGCGCCGGCGTCGGCAATCCCCGACGCAACCGGACAATAGCCTAAATCCGGTCGTGTAAGGCAAGCATGTGAAGAAAACGTCATTTCGGCGTCAAAACCCGCGCGGGCGAATGTTGGCGTGGCAATGGCGTTTGCCCGCGATCCTGATATAATATCACCTTGGCCGATGCGATCCGCCGCTTTCGAGTCATGAAAGCGGCGGATTTACGATGCGTTCTAGTTTTTGTTAGCTGATCGCGGTTGCTGAAATGACGGATGTGAAGGGGAAAGCGCGTGCGCCGCGTCTTACGCTCGGTCTTATTTGGGCGCTGGTTGTCGGCCCCGGCATGGCTTCGGCAGGCGCCGATGAATTCCGGGCGCGCTATACGGTGACCCTCATCGGCTTTCCTATTGGGGAGGCGGCGGCGGCGGGGTCGCTCGGTCCGGCAAGCTACCGGATTGATCTCAATGCCAAGCTGACCGGCGTCGCGGCGATGGTCGCGAATGTCAAGCTGGCGCTCGCCGCGACCGGCGCTCTGCGGAAAGGCGGCGTTGCGCCTTCCACCTACGCCACGACGTCCGCCAATTCCCAAGGGAGCCGGACGGTGCGCATGTCGCTCGATGCCGGAAACGTCAAGGCCGTGGAGATCTTCCCGCCTTTCGAGGACAAGGAAGGACGAGTGCCGGTCACCGCGGCGAACAAGCGCAACATTCTCGATCCGGCGACCGCCCTGATCATGGCGGTCCCCGAGGGCCAACCTCTCGTCGGTCCCCCCGCGTGCAACCGGACGATCCCGGTCTACGACGGCTACGTCCGATTCGATGTCACCCTCCACTATGTTGGCGTAAGAGACGTGGCGGTCGACGGGTACTCCGGTCCGGTTTCGGTCTGCGCCGCGCGCTATACGCCCGTCTCGGGTCACAAGCGGGACTCCAAATCGACAAAATTCATGGCCGAAAACAGGGACATCGAGGCTTGGCTCGCGCCGATCGAGCGGGCGCATATCGTCGTGCCCGTCCATGTCGCAATGATGACCTTGGCCGGCACTGCTGTCATCGACGCGGTCGAATTTTCGGTCGAGCCTTCGGACCTTACCGCGACCAACCACGCATTGATCGAGCGGCGGCGCGGCATCAAATGAGAGACGGAGCCCTCGACCATGATCACGCTCTACACGTTTGGGCCTTTCTTTGGGCTTTCGGATGGAAGTCCCTTTGTTATCAAGGCCATGCTGCTCATGAAATTCGCTGGTCTCAAGTATAGCGAAGATCGCGGCGGGTTTGGCAAGGCGCCAAAAGGCAAGCTGCCTTATATCGATGACGACGGCCTGATCGTTGCCGATTCGACCTTCATTCGCTTTCACATCGAGAAAAAATACGGTTTTGATTTCGATGATGGGTTCACGCCAGAGCAGAAGGCCGTGGCTTGGGCAGTCGAGAAAATGTGCGAGGAGCACCTCTATCTGGCGCTGGTGGCGACGCGCTGGCTCGATGACGCCAATTTTGCCAAGGGTCCGGCCCAATTCTTCAAGGCCGTGCCAACGGTGCTCCGGCCGGTGGTGCAAAGCCTGGTTCGCCGTAAAGTTAAGAAGGGCCTGAAATCGCAAGGATTTGGGCGCCACACGCCAGCCGAGCAAGATGAACTCGCGATTGCCGACATCAATGCGCTCGCCACCCTTGTGGGGGAAAGGGCATTTTTGATGGGAGAAAAACCCTGTGGGGCGGATGCGGCGGTGTTCGCCTTCGTTGCGGGTTTTTTGACCCCGGCGTTCGACACGCCAATCAGAACCGCGGCCGAAAAGCATAAAAATCTCACCGGCTACCGCGACCGGATTATGCGGCGGTATTTCGAAGGCTAGAACGCGGCTGGCGGTGCCGCCTTTTTTCGCGCAACAAAATTGCTTTTTGGCGGTTGACAGAAAAAGCTTTCCGAGTCCGCCCGTAGCCCCGGTATCACAGCTCCTCTCTTCGGCCGTGATTAGGGTTTTTTACAATCGGTAGGGCCTCGATTGCTCTCCTCGCCGACATATTGTGGTGAACAAACAAGGATTTACGGCAAGTCAGCGATTCGGGCGCGATTCGTTCGTCTCCCGTTCGAACCGCAAACAATGTGCCCGCGGCGCCCTCATTGTGATACACAAGGCCCAGACGGCAGGTAAGCGTGAAGGGTTTCCTCCCGGCGTGCAGCCGTTTCTATCTTTGCCTTTCGCTAAGTGGAGATAGGTCTTTTCTGGCAACTTCCGCGCCGTTGCCGCTGGATAATCATAAACCGTCACTGCTGCCGCACCCGATCCTCTTCCCGCGCCGGTTAACCAATGAACGTTTCCTTTCCGGCCGCCAAAGCCTATTCGCCGGACCGCGCCAGCCGCGTGAACGTGCTGCTCGGACCGACCAATACCGGCAAGACGCATTACGCCATCGAGCGGATGCTTTCCTATTCCAGCGGGATGATCGGCCTGCCGCTCAGGCTGCTCGCGCGCGAGGTCTATAACCGCGCGGTGGAAAAAGCCGGCGCAGCCGCTGTCGCGCTCATTACCGGCGAGGAAAAAATCAAGCCGGAATCGCCGCGCTACTGGGTTTCGACCGTCGAGGCGATGCCGCGCGACCTCGACCTCGCTTTCGTGGCGGTGGATGAAATTCAGCTTGGCGCCGATCTCGACCGCGGCCATGTCTTCACCGACCGGCTGCTGCACCGGCGCGGGCGCGAGGAGACTTTGCTGATCGGTGCCGCGACTATGCACCGCGCCGTGCGCGACCTTTTGCCCGCCGCCCGCATTCTTGCGCGCCCGCGCCTTTCTAGGCTGAGTTTCGCGGGCGACAAGACATTAACCCGCCTGCCGCGCCGCAGCGCGATCGTCGCCTTTTCCGTCGAGGATGTCTATACGATCGCCGAATGGATCAGACGCCAGCGCGGCGGCGCGGCCGTCGTCCTCGGCGCGCTCTCGCCGCGCACCCGCAATGCCCAGGTGGACATGTATCAAAATGGCGATGTCGATTACATCGTTGCCACCGACGCGATCGGAATGGGGCTCAATCTTGACGTCGATCACATCGCCTTTTCGGCCGCCCGGAAATTCGACGGCTGGCAGCACCGGCGCCTGACGCCCGCCGAGTTCGGTCAGATCGCCGGCCGCGCGGGCCGCCACCTCCGCGACGGGACTTTCGGCACGACCGGGCGTTGCGCCCCTTTCGACACTGAACTCGTCGAAGCGCTGGAGGAGCATCGCTTCGATGCGGTGCGGATGCTGCAATGGCGTAATACGGACCTCGATTTTTCCTCTATTGCCGGTCTCGCCGCCTCGCTCGACACTGTGCCGAAGGAGCAAGGCCTCGTCAGAGCGGCGCTTGCTGAAGACCAGATGGTGCTCGACATCGCCGCCCGTGACGAAAAAGCGGTGCGGGCGGCGAAGTCGAGGGCCGATATCGCGCGCCTCTGGGAATGCTGCCAAATCCCCGATTATCGTAAGCTGTCGCCGGCGGCGCATGCGGAACTCGTGCTTTCGGTTTTTGGCTTTGTCGTTCGCGCGGGTCAAATCCCGGACGATTGGTTTGCCCGTCATGTCGCGGCGCAGGATCGCGTCGACGGCGATCTCGACACTCTGTCGGCGCGGCTCGCCGAGATACGAACCTGGACCTACATTGCCAACCGTTCCGGCTGGTTGCGCGATCCCGCCCATTGGCAGAATGCCGCGCGTCGGGTAGAGGACAGATTGTCGGACGCCTTGCATGAACGTCTCGCCCAAAGGTTCGTCGACCGCAGGACGGGCGTTCTCATGCGCCGGCTAAGGGAGAACGCCATGTTGGAGGCCGAGGTCACCCCGAGCGGTGACGTGTTGGTCGAGGGCCAGCACGTCGGCCAGCTCAATGGATTTCGCTTCACGGCCGATCCAGAGGCGGCGGGCGAGGCCGCGAAGGCTCTGAACGCTGCCGCGCAAAAGGCTTTGGCGAGCGAAATCGACGGTCGCGCGGGACGGGTGAGCGAGGCTGTCGACGAAGCTTTCATCCTTGCCAATGACGGAATCATCCGCTGGCTCGGCGAGCCTATCGGCAAGATCGGCGCGGGCGCGCATGTGCTCGAACCCCGCGTAACAATTCTCGCGGACGAACAATTGACCGGACAAGCGCTCGAAACGGTGCAACGGCGGCTCGATCTCTGGCTTGCTCAGCATGTGAAGAAGCTTCTCGGGCCGCTCGCCGATTTGGAAAAAGGCGAGGGGCTCGATGGCATTGCGCGCGGCGTTGCGTTTCAGGTCGCCGAATCGCTCGGTGTTCTCGATCGCGTTCGCGTGGCCCAAGAGGTGAAGAGCCTTTCCCAGGACGCCCGCGCCGTGCTGCGGAAATTCGGCGTCCGCTTCGGCGGCTACCATCTCTATCTGCCGAATTTGATAAAGCCCGCCCCGCGCGCCCTCGCCGCGCAGCTTTATGCCTTGAAGCATGGCGGCGGCGACGCGGTCAAAGGCCTCGACGAGGTCCTTCATCTCGCCGCTTCCGGCCGCACCTCCTTGGCCGCCGGCAAGGATGTTTTAAGGAATTTGTACCGGGCGGCCGGGTTCCGCGTTTGCGAGGATCGCGCGGTGCGCGTCGATATTTTGGAACGCCTCGCCGATTTGATTCGACCGGCGGTGAGCTATCGGCCCGGCGTCAGTCCGGGCGATCCGCCGCCGGGCGCGGCCGATGCCGATGGCTTCGTCGTCACGGTCGCGATGACCTCGCTTGCCGGCTGTTCTGGCGATAGCTTCGCCTCGATCCTTCGCGCGCTTGGCTATGTGCCGGAACACCGCAAAGGTCCGGCGATCACCGTGGCTTTGCGCGCCGCGGCCGGACCGCTTGCGCCGCGCGACACCGGACTTGAGCCAACCCCGGAGTGCGGTTTGGACGCGGGCCTAGATACGCAATCCAAGGAGCTCCCGGCCGAACCGCACGCTTGCCCTGGGCAGCCGGTCGAACCGGCTGGCGTCGCCGTGCCCGGGCTGGACGCAATTTTGGACTCCGTCGGTTCAGACCCACCGTGCCCGGACGCGCTCCCGGATGCGAGGACGGCGGACGCAAGCGGGGTCGAGACGAGCGAAACCGCCGCCGCGGTGGCAAGCGGCGCAAAAAGTTCCCCGGAGTCGCTGCCAGTCGAAGCGCTAGTGATCGAAATCTGGCGGCCGCATCGGCAGCATCATCATGCGCGCAGGCCCGAATCGCGGATGCGCAAGAGACATTTCGAGCGGCGCGAAGGAGCGCCCGCCGGGGCTGGCGATGCCGCCACGCTGGAAACAACCGAACTAATGGCCATTCCTCGCGACGGAGCGGTCGCGGAATTACCAGGTGGCGAAGGGGCCGGAAAGGCGGCGCTTGCGGACCCGCAAACCGGTTCCCGGCCGAACGCGCTCCAAGATCGCCGCAAGGACGGCGGCGAGCGGGGGGGAGGCGAACGGAGGCCGCGCTTCGGAGGCCATCGCGGCCAGAACCAGGCGGGAGAGCAGAACCGCGGCGGCACGGGCGAGCGCAGGGAAGGTCGTTTTGGCGCCAGGGAGAGAAAACCCAGCGAACGGCCGCCGGACCCGGACTCGCCTTTCGCGAAACTGCTTGCGCTCAAGGCGCGGCTGGAGGAAAAAAACCACGATAGCTAGCTTGGCGCTGGATCCGTCGCCGAAAGTGAATTTATGCGCTCCCGCGTTCTCGGTTTTGATCGATCCGGTCTTGATCAATCCCGTAAAAAAAAGCCTCCAGCAATTTGCCCATGGTGCTCGCCTCCCCAGGATAATGATATGAAACGCTTCGGTATATTGCTGGCCTCGGCCGCCCTCGGCGCGGCGCTGGGCGCGAGCGGTCCGGCACTTGCGTTTGGCGGCAGCCATGGCGGTGGCGGTGGTTTTGGCGGCGGCGGCTTCCATGGCGGCGGTTTTGGCGGCGGGGGCTTCCATGGCGGTAGTTTTGGTGGCGGGGGCTTCCATGGCGGTAGTTTTGG
>QHBR01000297.1 GCA_003244015.1 Hyphomicrobiales bacterium
ACCAGCGGATCGTCCTTCGCGTCGAGGCCCTCATAGCGCCGCCTCAGATCAAAGAAACCCAATTGCCCCACCGCACCGCTCCCATTGGTCAAATTCAAAGAGATTCTTTGAATCTGATTTGCTGGCCGCGCGGAAGGGGTATTTTTCGAGATGCCCAATAGTCCACCCCAAGAACCCCGGTGCACTGGTATTGGTCGCCCGTTGCTGCACTTCTCGTAGGCGATAATCTCGCACAGCGAGATCGGCCCCGTGCCGCAGTACGTGTGCTGTGTCTTTATCGGACTCTTCGGGTCCTTGACCGGAGGTCCTGCCCCGGTACAGATCGGCCTACAATCTCGGCAATTTCCTGCGCACGTTGGCGACACCGGAGCCGATCAAGGATTGGCCGATGACGAGCCTGAAGGAGAAGCTCACCAAGTTCGGCGCGAAGGTGGTGCGACGGTCGCAGAATCGCGTTGCAGATGGCCGAGGTTGCCCTCTCACGGCATTTGTTCGCTGACAGCCTGAGGCTGATTGCCGCGCTGCGGCAGCCACCTTGATCCAACAATCTATATTATTGAACGGGCTTTGCGCGCGGAAAACGGGGACGGTATTGCCAAAAAGGTAAAGTTGCGCGACTATGGCAATCAAATCCTCTATCATTTGAGGAATACTGGTTAAACATTGTGCGCTACAGAAGCTTGACCAATCGGTAACACGCAATCAAATTCTCCCATTGATCAAAATCGGTCGATGAATTGAAATAGGGAGGTGAAGGATCATCGTGCAGATCGTGTTGCACACGTTGCAGAGTTTCGACATTACCGCAAGTTTGAGTTAGACCTTGAATCTTTTCTTGGTGACCTTTTGGGGATCCTGAGACTTTGATTGGAAGCCTTTTGTGACGAAACGGCCCGCCCGAATATGCCGGGTGATAAGGGGATACTAGGGCGCGTTCTGGTGGCATTGCAGCGGAAACTCAATTTACCCCCTGTCCGACCGCAAAACCTTTAAGTGCGTGTCCGACCGCAAAACCTTTAAGTGCGTGATTTTCGATCGAGGTTAGTTCGTATCTCAGGATACGAAACTTCCACTCCGCAGGCGGGATACTTTGATTGGAGGGTAACCAATCGTCCGAAACTCATCCATCTGTCAAGCTCGCGAAGAACCTGAAGATCACGCAAGAGACCGCGTGAGTTGCGGCGTTGCTTGTGCTTAGCTCCAAGCGCGCTCGGGAGCGCAACGCGCCGCCGGACTTCAACGCTTGCCTCGAAGGACAGGTGGCTCGCTCGCAACGAACCCTCAATCAAGAAACCCTCAAATCAAGGACCCCGCGTTGCAGGCGCTTGCCCGTTAAGGCGGCCAGTGCGCAAGTGGGAACATTACGAAACGTTCATGCCACGGAACAGCGGCCGTAACACGCATTGGTACTATGATCGGCCGTTTCTCCGATGAGCTAGCTGCATGAAATGGCAAGGCACTGGATGCTAAAACATGGATGACCGGACCCATGGGACCAAGATTGAGGCCTCCGATGACATGCTTCTCCGCGACGGCAGCACCGGCCTTCGCGAAGACAGGGCCATGCCGCCCGGCACCAAGGCAAAACCGGGATCGCGGCTGCGGCCGATCTTTCTTCTTGGCATCGCCGTCCTGCTTGGGCTCGGCATTTACCGGATCACAGGGACATTTCGGGCGCCAAAGGACTCGGGCCGTGGCGAGGAAACCGCGCCGCAGCCGGTCGGCGTAGCAACCATCGGCACCGGCGAGATCAAGGTCGTCGTGACTGCCCTCGGCACGGTGACGCCGATCGCGGCTGTGACGGTGAAGACCCAGGTCAACGGACAACTTCTCGACGTGGGCTTCCAGGAAGGCCAATTGGTCAAAAAAGGCGACTTCCTGGCGCAGATCGACCCGCGCCCGTTTCAATTGACAGAGGCCCAATTCGAGGGCCAGCTCGTCCATGACCAAGGCCTGCTTGACCAGGCGCGCAAGAATTTGGCGCGCTTTCAGACTCTCCTGAAACAAGACTCGATCGCGCGGCAGCAGGCCGAGGACCAAGTGTTTATCGTCAAGCAAGACGAGGGTTTGGTGAAAACCGATCAAGCCCAGATCGACATGCAGAAGCTGAACTTGATCTATGCGCACATCGTTTCGCCGATCGATGGCAGAGTCGGGCTGCGCCTGGTCGATGCCGGGAATTATGTTCAGACAACCGACAGCGGACTCGCGGTCCTCACCCAGTTGCATCCGATCTCGGTGATTTTCGTCGTGCCGGAGGACGATATTCCGCCCATCGTGGCCGCGATTCGCGCTGGAACAGCGCTCGAGGTCACGGCCTACGACCGCGCCAATGTCACTCCCCTTTCGGTTGGCAAAGTCGCAACGCTCGACAATCAGATCGATACGACGACGGGCACAGTGAAGTTGCGCGCCGATTTCGATAATCTGGACGACAAGCTGTTTCCGAACCAGTTCGTCAATGCACGGCTCTTGATAAAATCCTTGCGCGGCGCTGTGACCGTGCCTTCGAGCGCGGTCCAGCACGGCGCCCCCGGCACTTATGTCTACGTCGTTGGCGCGGGTGATACGGTGTCGGCGCGAACCGTCGACCTTGGACCGCTGGACGGAGCAATGTTCGCAGTCAACGCCGGCCTTTCGCCTGGCGATAGAGTTGTCGTCGACGGCGCCGACCGTTTGCGCGACGGGGCAAAGGTCTTGATCGCCGCCGGCGGAGAGGGGTCCAATGGCGGCGGGACAGCGCGGCCGGCGGATGCCGAGCTGCCCGATAAAAACGGGCCAAGCAAGCACCATAGCGGCGGCCATTCCAGCCAGCCGAGCCAGCCATGAATATACAAGAAGGTGCAAGAAGATGAATGAGTGCCCGGCGGCGTCCCGCGCTCGGACTCGACGATGAATCCATCGCGAATTTTCATCCTGCGCCCAGTCGCGACCACGCTTTTTATGGCGGCGATCATGCTCGCCGGCGGCGTTGCCTACAAGTTCCTGCCTCTCTCCGCCCTCCCCGAAGTGGACTATCCGACGATCGAGGTGCAAACGTTTCTTCCCGGCGCAAGTCCCGAGGTAATGACGTCCTCCGTGACGGCGCCGCTCGAGCGGCAACTAGGGCAAATGCCCGGCCTTAACCAGATGACGTCGGCAAGCTCGGCCGGCGCTTCGGTCGTCACGTTGCAGTTCAGCCTGAACTTGAGTCTCGACGTCGCCGAGCAGGAAGTTCAGGCCGCGATCAATGCCGCCAACAATTTGCTGCCGAGCGGCCTGCCGGCGCCGCCGGTCTATGCCAAGGTGAACCCGGCCGACGCGCCGGTCATGACTCTCGCGGTCACCTCCAAGACCTTGCCGTTGACTAAGCTCGAGGACATCAGCGAGACGCGGCTCGCGCAAAAACTTTCGCAACAGCCGGGCGTCGGACTGGTAAGCATCGGCGGCGGCCAAAGGCCGGCCGTGCGGATCAAATTCAATCCCGCCGCGCTCGCCGCCTATGGCCTCAATATCGACGATCTTCGCACCACGATCGCCAATGCCAACGTCAATACGCCCAAGGGGAGTTTCGACGGCCCGGCACAAGCCTCGACGATCAACGCCAACGACCAAATCACTAGCGCCGCCGGCTACGGCACGCTCGTCATCGCCTACCGCAATGGCGGTCCGGTCCGCCTCTCGGACGTCGCAAGCGCCGGCCCAGGCCCTGAAAATACGAAACTCGGCGCCTTGGACAATACGACGCCGGCCATCATCCTCAGCATCCGCCGCCAGCCGGGGGCGAATGTGATCGAGGTCGTCGACACGATCAAACGCCTGCTGCCAACGATCATGTCGAACCTCCCGGCCGCCGTTAACGTCGACGTGCTGAGCGACCGCACGACGACCATTCGCGCTTCCGTGGCGGATGTCGAGTTCGAACTGGCGCTGGCGGTGGCCCTTGTCGTCGCCGTGATCTTTTTGTTCCTGCGGACGCTTCCGGCGACCATCATCCCCAGCCTTTCGGTGCCTTTGTCGCTGGTCGGCACCTTTGTCGCAATGTACCTTGCGGGTTTCAGCCTCGACAACCTTTCGCTGATGGCACTGACGATCTCGACCGGGTTCGTTGTCGACGACGCGATCGTGATGATCGAGAACATTGCTCGCTACGTCGAAGCCGGCGATCCGCCTTTGCAGGCCGCGCTCAAAGGTTCGGAGCAGATCGGCTTCACCATAATTTCGTTGACCGTTTCCCTGATTGCGGTGCTTATTCCGCTTTTGTTCATGGGCGACGTGGTCGGCCGCCTGTTCCACGAATTCGCGATCACGCTCGCGGTCACGATCGTGATTTCGGCGATCGTTTCGCTCACGCTTGTGCCCATGCTTAGCGCGCGCCTGATCCGGCATCGCCCCGAGGCGCAGCGCAACCGCTTCGATCTCAAGGCGGAGAGGGCCTTCAATGGATTGGTCGCGCGCTACGGCCAAGCACTCGACATCGTGCTGCGGCACCAGCCGCTTACCCTGTTCGTTGCAATCGCAACGCTCGCTGTCACAATCGCGCTCTATGCCGTGGTTCCGAAGGGGTTTTTTCCGGTGCAAGATACCGGCATGATCCAGGCGATTTCAGAAGCCCCGCAAAGCGTTTCTTTCGCGGCGATGGCCGGCCTTCAGCGGCAACTCGCCGATGCGATCTTGCGCGATCAGGCGGTCGACAATGTGAGTTCGTTCATCGGCGTCGACGGCGACAACACCACGCTGAACTCTGGCCGGTTCTTGATCAGTCTCAAGCCTCGGGACGAGCGGGCGCTTAGCGCCGGCGAAATCGTCCGCCGCCTGCAGAAAGAGGTTTCCGGGATTGTTGGCGTCTCGCTTTACATGCAGCCGGTTCAGGATCTCACGATCGATTCCAGCGTCAGCCGCGCGCAATATCATTTTATCTTGCAAGACCCGGATGCCGGCGCGTTTAAAATCTGGGTGCCAAAGCTGATGCAACGGCTCGGGCAACTGCCGGAGCTCAGCGACGTCGCCAGCGACATGCAGAACCAAGGGCTAGCGGTCGATCTCGTCATCGACCGGGCGACGGCGGCCCGGTTCGGGATTACGCCGGCCAGCGTCGACAATGCGCTCTACGACGCATTCGGCCAGCGCATCATATCGACCATCTACACTCAATCGAACCAGTACCGGGTCATCATGGAAGCCGACCCATCGTTGCAGCGCGCGTTGTCCAGTCTTTCCTCGTTTTACTTGCCATCATCGGCATCGGGCAGCAACGGGCAAGTTCCGCTGTCCGCGATTGTTCACGTGAACCAGCGCCAAGGGCCGTTGTTGATTACGCATCTTGGGCAGTTTCCGGCCACCGCCATTTCGTTCAATGTCGCGCGAGGCGGCTCGCTCGGCGCCGCCGTGGAGGCAATCGAAAAGGCCGAGCAAGAGATCGGTCTGCCCGGCAGCTTCATTACGTCGTTTCAAGGCGCGACCGCGGCGTTTCGCGCCTCGGTGGCCAGCGAGCTGTTTTTGATTATCGCCGCCGTGCTCACGATGTATATCGTTCTCGGCGTGCTCTACGAGAGCTTCATCCATCCGGTAACGATTCTCTCGACACTGCCCTCAGCTGGCGTCGGCGCGCTGCTCGCATTGATGGCATCGGGCCATGAGCTCGATGTCATCGCAATCATCGGCATCATCTTGTTGATCGGCATCGTCAAGAAGAATGCGATCCTGATGATCGATTTCGCCCTCGCCGCCGAACGCTCCGAGGGGCTGGCGCCGCGCGAGGCCATTTTTCAAGCATGTCTCCTGCGCTTTCGCCCGATCCTGATGACGACTTTTGCCGCGCTCCTGGGCGCGTTGCCGTTGATGCTCGGGACCGGCACCGGCTCGGAGCTCCGCAATCCGCTCGGCATCGCCATCGTCGGCGGGCTCATCGTGAGCCAGGTCCTGACGCTCTTCACGACGCCGGTGATTTACCTCTATTTCGATCGCTTGGCGGTACGGCTGGCGGGCGGACGCCCCGGGAGCCCCCTGGCCGCCGGCGAGGCTCGGGGATGAACCTCGCCGCGCCTTGCATCGCGCGTCAAGCGGCGTTCGACTCCGTTTAACCATTCGCCAATGAGCCGGTCAGCCTCCGCAAAGTCGCGATGGTCGAGCGATCCGCGATCCCATCGACGCGAGCCGGCCGGAAATGACGCTGGAAGGCGGTGATCGCGGATTGGGTCATGGCGTCATAAAGGCCGGTTATATCGAGGCCGTAGCCGTAGCTCGCGAACATCGCTTGCAGGGCCTCGACTTCCGGGCCTTTGGCGCCGGGTTGCAGGTGCGGGCCGTCCTCGATGGCGGAGGGCGTCACGTAATGGCCGATTCCGGCCTTGGCCAATCGCCCCCAGGGGAAATGTTCGCCGGGATCGATCTTGCGGCCGTGCGATACGTCCGAATGCGCCAGCACCCGCTCGGGCCGGATATGCCAGCGCGCGATAATATCCTGGCAGAGCGCGATGACGGTTTCGATCTGCGCCGGCGGATAGGCTGGCGAGCCTCCCCGATGGCCAAAATTGGCGATTTCGATCCCGATCGAAACATCGTTCATGTCGCTCTCGCCGGCCCAAACGCCGCGGCCCGCGTGCCAGGCGCGGCGCGTCTCCGGCACGAGCTGGGAGAGGCGTCCATCCTCCCACACAAGATAGTGCGAGGACACTTCCGTCGCCGGATTGCAAAGTTGCCGCACCGCGGCCTCTCCGGTCGGCAGGCCAGTGTAATGCAGGAGAACCGAGTCTGTCATCCGGCCGTCTTTGCGCTCGCCGTGGTTGGGCGAGGGATCGAGCGTGGCGGGCAAAGAGCTGTCGGGTTTCAATAGCGGTAATATGCCACGCAGACTTGGTTGCCATAGGCGTCATAACCGAACCGTGCGCACCGCGGCGGCGGCGCCCCATAATAGTCAGGAGGCGGTGGCGGAGGCGCCGTGTTGGCCCCGACAATCGCGCCGGTCGCCGCCCCAAGCGCACCGCCAGCGAGAGCCGCGCCGACCCCGCCGCCGGTGGCCGCGCCGATTGCCGCGCCGGTCGCGCCGCCAAGAGCCGCGCCACTTACGCCACGTTGTTCAGGCGTGTAGCCGCAGCCCGCAAGCGCGATGGACGAGATGACCAGTATGGTCAAAGGGAAAATCTTTCGCATCCCACTTCCTAGCGTTTCCTGCGCTAATCCCCAACCCGTTCAAACACCCTAACCGGTGCGCCAGGTCAAGCCGGAAATCGATTCTTGGGCGGGGAATTTCCCCCGCGCAGCATTTGTACCACGCGCGCGTTGCCAAATCGATAATTGACGAAAATGCCGAGACCGCCTATGTGGATCGGGCCAGCCGGCCGGATGGCCGCCGCCTTCGCAGCGGAGGAAAGTCCGGGCTCCATGGAGACACGGTGCCGGATAACGTCCGGCGGGGGCAACCCCAGGGAAAGCGCCACAGAAAACAAACCGCCGCAAGGCAAGGGTGAAACGGTGCGGTAAGAGCGCACCGCGCGCATGGCAACATGAGCGGCATGGCAAGCCCCACCGGGAGCAAAACCGAATAGGGGCGACGCGAGGCGTTTCTCGGCTGAGGAATCCTTGGCTCCGTCTCCGGATCGTTGCCCGGGTTGGTTGCTCGAGGCGGCCGGTAACGGACGTCCCAGAGGAATGGCCATCACGCGCGCGAAAAAAAACCGTGCGCCATACAAAACCCGGCTTACAGGCCGGCTGGCACCGCAAGCCGGACGCCGGGAGAATTCGAAAAAAAGCTGAGCTTCCCACGCGAAAGCGAACATCCCTTCCGATTTTGCGCGCGTCGCGCGCGATGGCGCGGTTCAGCTCAGTTTGCCCGCCGCATGGGCGAGCAAGGTGTAAACCTTGCCGGTCTCCGACAAAAGGTACGTCTTGGCAACGGCCTCGCTTGCCTCATCCTGGCCGAGTTCGGCCAGGAGCCGTTCGAACTCCTGGACGTAACGATCGACCGTGGCGTGGAACTCCGGATCGAGCCGGTAGCGCCGGCTGATTTCGTCGAATGTCTGGGGACCGCGGCCGACGTAGATCCGCCGCGAGAAGGCATTGGTTTCGCCGCGGCGATAGCGGTCCCAGGCGTCGGCGGCGGCGGCATGATCGATCATCCGCGCGACATCAAGAGAAATCGCTTCCAAACGTTGCGCCGGTTGGGCGGGTTTGGCCGGGGGATTTTGGGCAACCGGAGGTTCCTCGCCGTCCGCGCGCGCGAGTAGATCCGAGAGCCAGCCGCTGCCGCGTCCGGAAGTTTTAGCGTCAACCGGCCGGGCCGCGGAGCGCGGCCTTTGCGCCTCCGGGCGAGAGGGAGGGGGCTCCGGAGCGCGCAGTGTTTCGGCCGCACGAGCGGGTTCGCCGCGCCGGGGCAGTACCGGCTGGGCGGCGCGTTCGGGCGCGACCTGAGCCGGTTGAGAAACGTCGTATCCGCGGCCGGAGCGGGCCACGATTTCGCTCAGCTCCTCGAGCGCCTTGATCTGATCGGCGACGGCACGGCGCATGGAAGCCGCCTGCTGCGCCGTCTCCTGCGGCAAATCGGCGGCGCCACGGCGTAAGGCTTCGCGGGTCGCTTCGAGTTCGTGCTGGATCTCGCGCGACATGTCGCGCAGCTCCGCCGCCGTGGATTGGAAACGCTCCGTGGTTTGCCCGAAAATGCCTGCGAGCTCCGCATTGGCCTGCTCGCAGGCGGCGCGCATCGCCACCGCCGTGCTCTCGCGCTCCTGCTCTATATTGGCGCGAACGCCGGCGAATTGCCGGTCGATCATTCCGCCGGTGGATTGCGAAGATTCGGCCATCAAGGCGCCGATGTCGCGCGCGCGCGCCGCAGCTTTTTCAAACGAGTCCTCGAAACGCTCCGCGAAGGAATGCATCAGGCCTTCCAAGTCTTCGCGACGCACCTTGATGCTGTTGACAAGCGATTCGAGCGAGTCGCGCCGCGCCGTGAGCATTTGATCGAGGTCGCCTTGCTGGCGGGAGAGATCGCCCGCGGAACTCGCCAAGCCCTCCTTGTGGCGTGCGATCGTTTCGGCAAGGCCGCTTGCTTCGTCGAGCGCGGCCCGCGTGGATCGGTTGAGTTGATTGATCTCTCCGGCGACGTTGGTGAATATGGAGCGGAAATAGTCCATGCGTTCGCTCAGCGAATGCTCGGCCGCCGCGAAATCGGTGCCGGTCGCGCTAATCGCCATTTGCAATCCCGCGCTGCTGTTGACGAGGCGATCGATCACCTCGGTCATCCCTGTCCGCAATTTTTCATTCGTATCGACGAGGGCTCCAATCGATGCGGCGGCGCCGGTTTCGATCGTCGCGCGCAAATGCGCCGTCGAGTGGTCGATCGCCGCCGTGAGCTCGTATTGCTTCTCTCCGAGGTGCTGCACGATGGCGGTTCCACGGCCCTCGATCGTTTGGGTGACGATTTCGCCGAGTCTTGTGATCTCCTGAGCAATCTGGTTGCCGCGAGCGGTGAGACCCTCGACCAGATGCTCGCCGCGGGTATCGAAGAGCTCGCGCAAATCGCCCGCACGGGCCGCCAATGCTCGCTGTAGCGCTTGCCCGCGCTCCCCGAGCGCGCCTTCGAGTTCGCCAAGGCGGCCCGCCAAGGCCATGCTAATTTCATTGATCCGCTGGGCGAGGCCTTCGCCGATCTCCCCGGCGCGCCCGGCTAGCGTTGTGTCGAGATCCTCGACTGCCTGCGCAATGGTGCCGCGGATTTCCTCGGCGCGCCCCGCGAACACTTGCCCAAGGTGACCTGCTTCGCGATCCAGCGCCGCGTTGATGTTGCTGGCATGAAGAGCGAGCGTTTGATCGAACTCTTGCGTCCTCGACGCAAGAGTTTCGGCGACGGCGCGGCCTGTCGCGTCGAGGTCTCCGGCAACCGCCACGAGACGGCCGACGACGCGTTCCTCGAAGTGCGCGACCCCGCCGTCCAGCGTCTCGGCGATGGCGGCCGAGCGAGCCGTCATGGCCGTACTGATTTCCTGAGCTTTTTCATCGAGCGCGCGGACCACATCGCTGCCGCCTTCGCCAAGAGCTCTCGCTATATCGAGAGCTCTGTTTGTCAAAGTCTCGCGGAGCATTTGCGCGCGCGAATCGAGTCCTTGATCGACGCGGGAAATGAGTTTCTCGAGCGCCTCGCCAACCTCCTCGGCGTTGACGGCGGTGCGCGATTCGAAGGCTTCGACATGCGCCTCCAGCGACGCGGCGGCCTCCTGTGCTCGCAGGCCAAGCTTGTCGTTGAGGTCGCCCCCTTGCACCGTCAGCGTGGTTTCGATCGAACCCAGGCGATCGGCAAGAGTCGCGGTAAACCGTTCGGCATGCTCGTCGATGCTGCTGGCGATCGCCCCGCCTTGTCCGATAACGGTTTCTTCGAACATCAAGAGCCGGCCGGCGAGTGCTTCGTTGACCCGGTCGCCATGGGTCGCGATCGCGTTGATCGCCTCATTCGCGGTTTCCGCGAAACGATCGTTGAGATCGTTGGCTTGATAGCCGATCGAAGCGATCGCCTGTTGCGCGGTCAGGTCGAAATTCTCGCGCAGCGCTCCCGTATGATCCGCGAAAGCCGCAACGGCTCCGCGCTCGGCCGCCGCCAAATGTCCGCTCATCTCGTCCGCGTGGCTCGTGAGGGCGCCAATCGTTTCGTCGAACGTGGCGGCGAGACGCTCATGCAGGGCGTCGGCGTGGTTTGCATAAGCCGCGGCGGAGTGCTGCGCGGCCGCCTCCAACCGCTCGCTTATTTGTTCGGAATATCCGGTCAAGGCCCCGAGCGTCTCGCCGACACTCGCAGCGAGACGCGATTGCACTGTTTCGGCATGGCTGGCAAGGACTGCCGCCGTATGGGCCGCCCCCGAGTCCAGGCGGGCGTGGAGCGCTTCGGTCTGGTTGGTAAATGCCGTCACCGAACTTTGCGCGGTTGTTTCGAGCCGCTCGCTCATCGCCTCCGAATGGCTCGACAACGCCCCGAGCGTCTCGCCGACGGTCGCGTTCAGACGGGCGTGGAGCGCTTCGGTCTGGTTCGTAAACGCCGTCACCGAACTTTGCGCGGTTGTTTCGAGCCGTTCGCTCATCGCGTCCGAATGGCGCGACAACGCCCCGAGCGTCTGGCCGACGGTCGCGTTCAGGCGGGCGTGGAGCGCTTCGGTATGGTTCGTAAACGCCGTCACTGCACTTTGCGCGGTTGTTTCGAGCCGCTCGCTCATCGCGTCCGAATGGCTCGACAACGCCCCGAGCGTCTCCCCGACGGTCGAGTTCAGGCGGACATGGAGTGCTTCGGTCTGGCTGGTGAGCGCGGCAACGGAACGCTGCGCGGTCAATTCCAGGCGTTCGCCCATCTCCTCCCAATGGTTTGACAGCGCGCCAAGAATCTCGGCGCTCGTCGCGCCGAGCCGCTCATGCAGCGCTCCGGTTTGGCTGGCGAGCACGGCAACCGTGGACTGCGCTGTCGATTCCAACCGTTCGCTCATCTGCTCGGAGTGACCCGTCAGAGCCGCAAAGGTTTCGTTTAGCGTCGCGGCGAGACGTTCGTTCAGCGTACCTGCATGGCTGGTGAAAGTCCCGATCGTGTCTCGCGCCGTGGACGCCAAATGGTCATGCAAGTGCTGGGAATGGCTCGTCAACGCGGCGAGTGTGTCCGCGACCGTCGTGGCGACCCGCTGGTGCAACGCTTCGGTATGGCTCGTCAGGGCGGCCGCCGTCGCATCGGCGGTCGTGGCGAAGCGCCAATGAAGCTCGCCGCCATGCTGCTCGAATTTTGTATGAAATCTTGCCTGGCTTTCATCGAAGAGCGCGGCAAGAGCCTGGGCCGACTGTTCGAACGAATCCCGCGCTTCGCCGGTGCGGGCCGAGATAAGGCCCGCGATGCGTTCGCTCATCCCGGCCAAATTATCGTGCAGCGTATTGCCCTGCACCGCGACGACGTCATGCAGGCGGTCGCTGGTTTCGGCCAAGCGCAACGCGAGATTTTCGCCGCGCGAAAAGATTGTGTCGGCAATCCGCGTGCCGGTGGCGTCGACCCGTTGCGCGAGGGCATCGCCGCGAATTTCCAAATCGGCGGCGAGCGTCTCCCTGGCGGTCTTAAGCCTGTCGTCCATTTCCGCCAAGCGATCGGCAAGCGTCCGCGCGATGCCATCGCTCGCTCCCGCGAGACTGGCCGTGGCGCCTTGTCCAGTTTGGGTCAGCCGCTTGATGAGATCATTCCCATGCGACGACAATTGATCGACGAGATCCTCCCGGCCCCGACCTAGCGCCGTTTTGATTTCCTCGCCTTTGGAGTTAAGCGAGGCGGTGACACGGCCGGCGGCTTCGCCGACACTTTCCGCGAAACGAGTGGAGGCCCCGGCTAGATCGCGGGAAAGGTTTTCTTGCGCGAGTGCAATCACCCCCCGCACACGATCGGCGTTGGTCACAATGGATTCCCGCTCGGTGGCCAATTCGTCCACCAGGGCGCGGACGCGGCGCTCATTGTCGGCGTAGGATCGTTCCAAATTGGAAACCTCGGATCGGACCAAAGTGTCGAGTTCGCTCGCTCTTGCGAGCGCGCGTTCGATGCCGTCCCCCATCGAAGCGACCTCGCGGCGGATTGCTTGGGAAAGCGTGACCATTTGCCCGGCGGCGATGGTTTCGGGTTCGGTCAGGCGGACCGCGACTTCGGTCATCGAACGGGCGGCAAGCCGCATCTCCTGACCCCGGCCAAGCACCGCCGCCGTCCCAAAGGCGAAAATGACGGGGCCCACGATGGTCATTAGATAAAGTGTGGCTTGCGGCAACAGAGACCCAGCAGGGAGATCGAAAAGGACCGCGCGGTTGGCGATAAAGTAGCCGAGGGCGACCATAACCCATAAACCCGAGCAGGCCGCGACAAAGACCGCTGGAACCCGGTTGGAACGGCTCTGAAACGCGCGGAGAATCTCGCCGGCGGATTGGCGATCGTCGTTGGCCGGTTGCATCGGCGGCGCGGCCTCGGCGGAGCGCTCCGGGGCTTGAATTTCCGCGCCTGGCGCGGCGGCGTTCGCGCCCGCCGGACCGGACAATCGCTCCTCGCCGATCGCCGCCGGCCTTGGCTCCAGCGTCCGCGCGGCATCGCGCGGCGGCCTCGAAGGGCCGGGGCGCGGCGTTGCGGCTTCGCGCTCGCCAAATGCGCGCTCCGTCGCCTTGTCCGCGCTGGCTGAGTCGATCAGATTTGCTTCGGCCGGTCCAGCGCTTTGGCCGGAGGGGAGGAGGTTCAACGCCTCTTCGATGGCCAAAAGAGCCGCCGCCGCGGGATCTTGTGCTTTCTTGGAACTCGCCATCGAATGCCTCTTACAAACTCTCTCGCGAGGGGCCAAGGCTTTGCGCGAATACACACGGGAGCCGCCCCGTCGGAATCGTTAACCAAAGGTTACTTTACAACCGGAACGCCAGGATTCAAACCGGACTGCTTAACCCATTTGGAACCATCGTTAACGCGGCCGTGGGAAAGACCCTCAAGCGGGCCTTTTCGCAATGTGCGGGCAGCCGGGCAAAAGCCGCTCCGCTGGACGGCCGCCCGGGCCTTGGGCGCTGCCGCACGGACAACGCATGGCTGCCTGGCGCGCTACCGGCGCGGCGGCGGAGTGCGTCGAGGGCCAAACCGTCATTCGGCCGGCCGCCGAAGTTGAACACGCCCGCGAAAATCGATTTACGGCACGGTGCCGCGGAAAAACCCGTCGCGGCTGCGATTTTCGTTCGCGTTGGGACGCGAGAGATGGCGGCGGCGTTCATGACGGAATCCTACTCGAAAATCTGACGGTTGGGAATCCAACGCCCCACGGCCGTTCAAAGGAGACCACCTGCGCCCATGGGACCGTTCTCGTTATCGTTCTCGTTAATAATGACTCACCATATTACCGCGTATTATAGCATATAAGAATAAACAATCCGCAAATTTGATACTATAGTCAGGTCATATTGCCTGATCGATAGACTCGTCTTCATTCTTGCAGTCCGGCCTTAACCTTCAACTGTTCTCCTCTACGTTGCAGAGTCAGCGTGGAGCGCACAGTGGAGACGATCGACACCTTGATTATCGGAGCCGGTCCCGCCGGGCTGACTACCGCCTACCGTCTCGCCAAGGCCGGCCATGGCGTGGTCGTGATCGAACAAGACAAGCACTATGTCGGCGGAATCAGCCGGACCGTCTCCTACAAGAGCTTTTTGTTCGATATCGCGGGGCATCGGTTCTTTTCAAAGTCGCGCGAGGTGGTCGCGCTCTGGAACGAGATCCTTCCGGACGATTTTCTCGACCGGCCGCGGCTGTCGCGCATTTATTACGCGGGCAAGTTCTACGCCTATCCGCTGAAGGCTTTCGAGGCCCTGCGCAATCTGGGGTTCAAGCAAAGCCTCGCCTGCCTTGCCTCCTATGCCCATGCCCGTGTGGTTTCCGGTCCGCAGCCCCAAGACCTTCCATCAATGGATGCGCAACGAATTTGGCGAACGGCTTTTTTCGATCTTCTTCAAGACCTATACCGGAAAGGTCTGGGGCATGGATTGCGATGCGATTTCGGCCGATTGGGCGGCCCAGCGGATCAAGGGGCTCAATCTTTCAAAGGCAATCATTGATGGCGTGATGCGCTCCTTGGGATTTAAGCCGCGGGGTGGCGCCGGCGCGAAAACCCTGATCGAATCGTTTCGTTATCGGCGCCGGGGCCCCGGCATGATGTGGGAAGCCGCCGCCGACAAAATCAAGGCGTCCGGCGGCCGCATTGCCATGGATCGCAGGTTCGAGAAGCTCATCTTCGATCCTGATCGGAGAACTTGGACCGTGGAGACCATCGGCGGCGACGGAACAAGCGAAACCTTTCAAGCGCGCCATGTCGTCTCCTCGGCACCGATCCCGGAACTCCTTGCCGCGCTCAGTCCCACGCCGCTCTCTCTGTTCCATGCGCGGGCGCTCAAATACCGTGATTTTCTCACCGTCGTCCTGATCGGCCGGACGCAGCGCCAATGGCCCGACAACTGGATTTATATCCATGACCCAAGAGTCAAAGTCGGCCGGGTGCAAAACTTCCGGTCTTGGTCACCGGAGATGGTCCCGGACGCGACCTCGACATGCCTCGGGCTTGAATATTTTTGCTCGGAGGGCGACGATCTATGGGGCATGGCGGATGGGGATCTGATCGCGCTCGCCAAGCAAGAGATCTCCGCCATCGGCTTGCTGCGCGGCGAGGAAGTTACCGACGCCTGCGTCGTGCGGCAAAAAAAAGCCTATCCGGTCTACGACGAAACCTATCTCGAAAATCTGCGGATGATCCGGTTCGAGCTTGCGAGCCGGTTTCCGGCGCTGCATCTCGTCGGCCGCAACGGCATGCACAAATACAACAACCAGGATCATGCGATGATGACCGGCATGCTGACCGCCGCGAATATTTTGGCGGGCCGGACGCTCTACGACGTGTGGCAAGTCAACGAGGATGCCGAATATGGCGAAGCCGGTGTTTCCGGCGCGAGGGAGGCTCTCGGCAGCGCGCGTCTCGTGCCGCGAAGAGTGGCGTGAGGCGGCCATGGCAATAACCGTGCGCCCGCGGCCGGCGTGGAGGACGCGCGAGGGTGGCTTGTCGGCTACGCTCTCCCGGCTGCCGGGGACTCTCGTGGCCGCGGCGAAAAAATCCGGCGCGGCGTTTCGCCTAACGCCAGGCCTACGGGCGAAAGACTTTTCGCCAGTTCCCCTGATCGCATTTCTTGTCTTCGCCTTGGGCCGGCCGTACCGGGGCATTATCCAAGATCCCCAGCTCTATATCGCCCGCGCGGTTGCCGATCTCGATCCATCCGGTGTCGGCCGCGATCTAATGTTCGTCCATGATGGCCAATTCGGCTTCAGTCTGTTCCGCGTCGTGGCGAGGGCGATGGTCGCGCTTTGGGGACCGGCGATCACTGGGGAAGTGCTGGCGGTCGTCGCGGCGCTCGCATGGTTTTTTGCGGCTCGTGCGCTCGCGCGGCAAGTCGCAGGCGGCGGCGCGGTGTGGGTAGTCGTGATCTTTGCCGTTCTGCTGCCCAATGCTTATGGCGCGCCCTATCCGTTCGGATTTGCCGAACTCAAAGCCATTCCACGCCCTTTCGCCGAGGCTTTCGTGCTGGCCGGGCTCGCCGCGCTTGCGGCAAGACGCGACGTTGTTTGCCTTTGCTGTCTCGGCGCGGCGGCGCTTTTGCATCCGATCATGGCGCTCGCCGGGTTTGGCGTCTTTGTTGCCGTCCGCGGCTTGCAAGATAAGCGATGGTTATGGTTTTGCGCCGGCGCCGGAACTCTTTCGATTTTGGGCGGCGCCCTCGGCCTGCCTTTGATGGACCGGCTTTTCACGGCGATCGATCCATCCCTGCAAAGCCTAAACGAGTCGCGCAACGCCTTTTTGTTTCCAAGCCTTTGGCCAATCGAATCGTTCCCGCCGCTCATCGTCCAGACGGCGACAATTGCGATTGCCGCAAACCTCCAGCAAGGCCGCGCCCGGCGGATCCTTGCGGCGATCGTCGTGGTTGGTTTGGGCGGCATAGCGATCGCCGCGATTTTTGGCGATTGGCTTTCGTCGCTTCTCGTCGTTCAAGTTCAGCCCTGGCGCACGGCTTGGCTGATGGCTGCCGCCGGGGCGATGGCCTTGGGCGTCTGCGCCGTTGAACTGTGGCGGCGCGGCCCAAGCGGACGCATGGTCTTGGCCCTTTTGGTGCTGTGTTGGTCATTCAATACGGCATTAGGCGTCGCTTGTTCCGCCGCGATCCTGGCCCTTTCCCTAAATTTCGGCGCGAAATGATTCGCGCCCTTACTCAAGCCCCAATATGTCCTTGGCATATGGATATTCACCATTGCCGTCGCCACGATTTGGGACGTCCGCCTTTTTGCTTATCTATGGGAAATTGCCGTGGCCGCGCCCGCGGGTTACGACAACCTCAACTTTGCCGTGATCAGAAGGCTCGTCGCCTTTCCGCTTTGCGCCGTTGCCGTCTATTTTGCCATCGTCAAGCCGCGCATCGGTCCGCTTGTGCAAAAAGGTTGCGCGATTCTTTTGCTTGCGGCGTTTTTTTGCCTTTGGGATCGCCGGCCGCCAGCCCTGCGCATGATGGAGGCGCGCGGCGCGCCGCCGGACATCATGCGGCTGATCGATCAACGCCGGGGTGAGCTTCGCGGCCTTGAGCGCGCCTCTGAGCGCGGACAAGGCGCGATTGTCGCAAGAGGGCGTGCGGCGGCTCTGCGCGCGAGAGGATGCACCCGCTTGGATCATCGCGCCGCTCGAACACGGCAAGGAACCCCCGGCCGGAATTGAAATGAAACTATGGCGATTGCCCGAGCCGCAATTCCAATTGACCAAGGGCGACGGCAATTACATCTGGCGGAGAATCGATGCCTTTGGCGTGATCGCCTGCGCTGGGCAGGAGCCGGCCGGAATGCTCAAGCAAGAATGACGCGGTCGCCGCGAAAGGCATAGCCCGCCGCCAGGCTTTCCTTGGGCTCGGGCAAGCCGCGCATGGGCACGGCGCGTCTAAAAAGAAACCTTTGCCATGGCTTTAGCGGCAATATATGCTCGGCAGCGTCGAGGAAATTTTAGGAGGCAACGATGAAGGGCTGTGCTCGATACGCACTCGTGGCGGGGATGATCGCCGCCGCATCTGCAAGCGCCGCGCCGGTTGCGCGAGCGGACGAGACGTGCCTCTCGCCCTATACGGCCGCGCTCATCAAGGGCCAGGAGGCCTACCTGCATGTCTGGACGCTTGGCGAGGAAGGTCTCGGCGACCAGTCCGACAAGCTTGTCACGATCGACGCCGATCCCAAGTCGAAAACCTACGGCAAGGTTGTGAGCAGCGTGTCCGTCGGTGGCCGCGGCGAAGCACATCACATGGGCTTCACCGACGACCGCAAATATCTCTGGGCCGGACGCCTCGACGACAGCAATATTTTCATCTTCGACATCGGCACGGATCCCTCGAAGCCAAGGCTCGTTAACACGATTGCCGATTTTGCCGAAAGGACGGGCTTCGTCGGCCCGCATACGTTTTATGCCATTCCCGGCCGCATGGTGATCGGTAGTTTGTCGAACGATAAGACCCGAGACGGCGTCACCGGACTAGCCGTCTATAACAACAAAGGTGAGTTTCTCTCCGCCCACCCGATGCCGGCCGGTAACGGCGGCGACGGCTACGGCTACGACATCGCGATCAACCCGAAAAAGAACGTGTTATTGACATCGAGCTTCACCGGCTGGAACAATTACATGATGGACCTCGGCAAGCTCATCAAGGACGCCGAGGCGATGAAGCATTTCGGCAACACGATGGTGCTGTGGAACCTCAAATCCATGCAGCCGGAGAAAATCTTCAGCGTTCCCGGCGCGCCGCTCGAAATCCGCTGGTCGCTGAAAGAGGGTGACGATTGGGCGATCACCGCCTCGGCGCTGACCTCGAAACTCTGGCTCGTCAGCCACGACGCCAACGATGAATGGCAGGCCAACGAGGTCGCCACGATCGGCGATCCCGCAAAAATTCCGCTGCCCGTCGATATTTCGATTTCGGCCGACGCCAAGACCTTGTGGGTCAACACGTTCATGGATGGCACCACCCATTTGTTCGACATTTCCGACCCCACGAAGCCGGTGCAGATCTATGAGAAAGTCACCGGCAAGCAGGTCAACATGATTTCCCAAAGTTTTGATGGAAAGCGGGTTTACATCACCTCCTCGCTGCTTTCGAGCTGGGACAAGAAGGGCGCCGACAACGAGCAGGTTTTGCGCGCGTACGACTGGGACGGGAAGGATTTGAAGCTCAAATTCGAGGTCGATTTTCTTGCCGAAAAGCTCGGCCGCCCGCATCACATGAAATTTTCGGGTCTGCTCGAGAAAGCCTCGCTCGACATGCCGGCCCGTGCAGCATCGCGGTGACGAAGCGCGCGGCGGGAGCGCGTCTTTTCGGGCCCTATTGGACGAGTTTGATCGCGGCGGCTGGGATTTACGCGGCCGTCCTGCCGCTGCTCCGCGCGGAAGAGTCCACGGGACCGCCGCCGCCCGGGAGCTATATGCTCGACCATATTCAGCGCGTGCCCGCGGGAATCGTGCTCGAACGGACGCGGTTTCCCCGCGCGCTCTCCCGCTACACGACGGGGGCGATCACGCTTTTTGCGTTTTTTTATTCCTATTGCGCCGATCCGAACGGCTGTCCGCTTGCCTGGGACGCGTTCGGGAAAATGCGCGAGGAGATCATCGCGCGCCCCGAACTGCACGGACGAGTCCGGCTCGTCTTCATGAGTCTCGACCCGGCGCATGATACGCCGGGGATGCTCACGGGTTTTGCCCGCCGCTTTGAGGCGAGCGCGTCCATCGTGCCCTGGCATTTCCTCACCACCTATTCCAATTTGTTTCTCAAACCCGTGCTGCGCGACATGGGCGAGGAGATTTCCATCGATCGCGAGGCATCGGTTGGTGGCGGTGTGGTCATAAATCATCTCCCAAAAGTGTTTTTGATCGACAACCAGGGCTTTGTCCGCGAGATCTATTCGAACCAATCCCTCGATCCCGCCATGATCCTTGGCGACATCAAGACGCTGCTGCTCGAAGAGTCGAAAGCCAACGGACATAAGGAATGAGCATTGGTTCAAAGGACCCGCCGTAGGCAGACCGGAAGGACCAGCATCGGCAACAGTAACCATGGCTCAGCTTGGCGTCGAGATTGCCAAAGGGAAGCCACTGTGGGAAAAGTCTCCATCCGCCCCGAAACGTGAAATGCGAACCAAAAAGAACCAGGCCGTTTTGGAGCAGAGCGCTAAGATGCTGTAAACACTACAGAATGCGTGCGTAGTTCAATGGCAGAACGGCAGCTTCCCAAGCTGTTTCGCGCCTAAAACATAGGCGCTCATATTTCCCGTAAAATCGTTGTTTTTCTTGATATTTGCCTACAACGGTGTACATATTGTCTCATGGTTTCTCCTCACTACACGTCCGATTTGAGAGACTAAAAAGAGACTAATTATGCCCCGCGCTGCTCTGACAGACATCGCCGTGCGGGCGTTGAAACCCGCCGAGAAGCAAGTCACATATTGGGATGTGAACTTACCCGCCTTCGGTGTTCGCGTAGGAAAGAACCACAAAACATTCGTCGTGATGGTCGGACGAGAGCGCAAGCTCGTGTCGCTCAGCCACTATCCCAGCACGCCTCTCGCTTTGGCCCGTGCAGCGGCCAAGAAGCTCCTCGCAAATTATGAAGCAAAGGGCACGACGCAGACCTTCCAAATAGGCCTTCACCAGTTCCTTGAGACAAGGCAGCTACGAAACAGCACAGCGCGGGAGAATAAGCGGCTTCTCGAAAGGCATTTCCTGCCAAAGTTTTGCAATACCGCGCTTTCAGATATCACCACACACGAAATCCACAAAATTCTTGATGGTTTGCGCAATACGCCGTCCGAAGCACTGCACGCCTATCGTGTCATTCGCGTCTTCTTCACCTGGGCGAAAGTGCGTAAGCACGTTAGCCTTTCTCCGTGCGAGGGAATGAAAGCTCCGGCAAAGGATGTCGCCCGTGACCGCGTCCTATACGATGACGAGCTGAAAAAAGTTTGGGATCGTACCAAAGAGATCGGCTACCCTTATGGTATGATCGTGCAGCTTTTGATCCTCACCGGCCAAAGAACCGGTGAGATTGCCGCGCTTCGTTGGGATTGGATTGACGGCGACACGATAACAATTCCCGCCGCCGTTGCTAAAAACGGGCGCGAGAGCCGAATCCCGTACGGCCTCTTAACAAAATCCATTCTGGAAACAGTGCCAAAGTTTGGATCACTTCTATTCCCTGCTCGTGGCCATACCAACAAACCCTTCCAGGGTTTCGGTGTCCGTAAGATCGCGCTCGATAAGTGCGGTGTTGAGAACTTCACGCACCACGATCTTCGGCGCACTTATGCGACCAACATGGCCGCGCTTGGTGCGCCTATTCATGTTGTCGAAAAGCTCCTCAATCACAGCAGCGGCGCAATCCGAGGCGTGGCGGCAATTTACAACCGCCACGCCTACGTTGATGAGATGAAAATCGCCGTTGCCGCTTACGAGAAAAAGTTGCAGTCTCTGTTCGCCGGCTAGCTAGGCGATTTCGGCATCGCGATGCCTTTCTCTGGAAAGGTCTTCGACGATGTTGGAAGAGCGAATGTTAGTTGACTGGAAAGCACTCAAAGCGCTGGGGTGGCCGTACTCCAGAGCACACACGTGGCGAATGATAGCCGACGGCCGGTTTCCGGCTCCTCGAAAGTTTGGAAATCACCGTGGCTCACGAGTCGCGTGGTACTGGAAAGACATTCAAAGTTTCTTTGAGGCGCCTCCAGCTCAGAGCGCTGCGTCACGTAGCACTGAGAAGGCAAGGAGTAGCCGATGTCGACAATCGGCTACTCCTTTTTCATGCCCCACAGCCCTTCAAGTGGTGGATCAGTTTGAACGACTTGCCGCGGTCTTTGGGCGTTCAGCCGGCGTTGCCACAACGATCGCTCAGCGCCAAGACCGGAAGTTCAGACGCTATATAATTGGGCGCCTATTTCAGCTCTAGAACAACTGGACCGGACACTGGGTCACTGACGCCGAGGCCGCCGCCGAGATCTTCAAGTGTGTCGCGGAATGAATCGAGGGCCGCGATCATATTCGGACGGGCGGCCACCAAATCCGTCATATCGGCCCATTCACCAATGATGCAGTACGAACAGTCACCTGACTTGATTATATTGACTTTCCTCAAACCGGGCCAATCGCGCTGAACGTTTCGGTGCGCATTGAGAAATTCCTGCTCACGCCCGGGTTTGACGCGGAACCGAACGACATTAAAAGCGGTCATCGAAACATCTCCTTTGGTGTTGGCCGCAACTCATTGTGCGCCGGAGGACTAGTGGTGGCGATTTTCGCCGAGCCTTTAGGCACGCGCATATTCTTTCAAAAGAGCATTAAGCTTGCCAACCGATGTCTTAATTCGGACAATGGTCTCTTTCGTCGTGGCATCTGAGATCCGCGTTCCCGTATGCATTTGCCCTGACTCAAGCATCTCAAGCTGCCGCTGGACACGCCACGCCTACGTTGATGAGATGAAAATCGCCGTTGCCGCTTTCGAGAAAATGTTGCAGTCTCTGTTCGCCGGCTAGCTAGACGATTTCGGCATCGCGATGCCTTTCTCTGGAAAGGTCTTCGACGATGTTGGAAGAGCGATTGTATCACGAGTCGCGTGGTACTGGAAAGACACAGTTTCTTTTTCATGTCCGACAGCCGATACGGGCTGCGGATACGATAACGTATCCTGTATCTGTTGACTGTATCTGTATCCTGTGCGCCAGAAAGCGCAACCATTCCAACCCTTTCCGCACCTTGCCTCGTGGCTTAGAAAAGCCCGAGCATCCCCCTTTACGTTGCTCTTTCATCGACACCGCAGACCCCTCGCCATGGCGGACAAAGAATTGTCCGGCAGGCTTCGGGGAAAGGGTGATGCTCGGCCTTTGGCCAGAGGACAAGGTGCGGACAGTTAGGGTACAATCAACGTAGGCAGTTCTTTACGGTGCAGCGTTGCTATCCTGTGCCAACGCAAGCGACCTCACCGACTTTCTCCTCCGACATAAGGATGCTTGAAGGTGGGACGCTTGCTTTGATCCATGCAACTCGGACGCTCACGATTTCCGCGACACGATCGCGCAAGAAAAAGAAAATCATTCCCGATCTTCGACATTTCCGATCGAGATCGACTTTTGCATACGTGGATCATCGGTAAGACCGGCCAGGGTAAATCTTCACTCCTCGAAAATCTGTGGCTCCAAGATGTGAAAGCTGGCCATGGATGCGCCTTTATTGAACCGCACGGCCAGGCCGACCGGCTCCTTTCCCTCATTCCAAAACGCCGCCGCAAGGATGTAGTGTTATTCGACCCCACCGACCAAGACTTCTCAATCGGCTTCAATCCCCTTTCCAACATTCCGATCAATCGCAGACCCTATGTCGCTTCCACGATTGTGGACTGCTTTAAAAGCATTTGGGGCAATTCGTGGGGGCCGCAGCTTGAAATGTTTCTTTACGCCGGAGCGGCAGCGCTCCTCGACTTCCCCACCGGCACCCTTCTCGGCCTCAAATTCCTCATGACCTCAGAGAACTATCGGACGCGCGTACTATCATTTGTCCGCGACCCGGCCGTGCGGGATTTTTGGAAAACTGACTTTGCCAAACACATGCCCGAAAAGGAGCAGCGAGAACGCACGCTTTCAACGCTCAACAAGATTGGGCAATTCATCACCGATCCGGCGATACGAAACATTATCGGACAGCCAAAATCAAAATTGTCATTTAGGGATTTGATGGATAACAAAAAAATCTTGATCGTTTCCCTCCCGCACGGCGAATTGGGGCAGATGAAATCTTCCCTCATCGGCGCGCTCGTCATCTCGTCTCTTCACACCGCCGCTTTGACCCGCAAAAATCCAACACCCTTTTTTCTCTACGTTGACGAATTCCATAATTTTGGCCTTGGCTTTGAAGAAATGTTGTCCGGTATTCGTAAATTCGGTGTCGGACTTATCCTCTCCCACCAATACATCGTCCAGCTCGACGAAGTCTCCCGTACCCTCGCTGCCGCAATGAAAGGCACCGTCGGCACGATCGTCTCATTTCAAATCGGAGGAGACGACGCCGACACGCTCGCCAAAACCTTTCATATCAAGGCCGAGGAATTAAGCTCGCTGGAGCCTTACACGGCCTATGTGAACCGTGGCGCGCGCACCGACCTTTTGAAAATGGAACCGCCGCCCGAACCGAAAAGCGAAAAATTCGCTCAAGCCTCGATCAAAAAAATTCGTGCTCAAACACGAAACAGCTATTGCCTTCCAA
>QHBR01000359.1 GCA_003244015.1 Hyphomicrobiales bacterium
TCCGAATGAATCAGACCACTAGAACCATTCCGGTGCAGAAACAAATTTATCTGGGGTACGACGACAGGACCATAAGATTTAAGTAATGGTGGACAAAACCAACAAGGCCGTGAAGGTTAAAGCTTCCAAATATAAGTGCAAATATAAATAGAACTATATGGAAAATGGATCGAGATTCCGTTCTTACAAAACTATATATAGTGCACAGTAAAAAAACAACGCCAAAACCCAGGGGGATCGTCGAATAGGAAATAGCGTCCTCTTTGGGGATATCTAAAACCCTCCACGGATCGACGAGCAAAAGAAAAAAAATGTGGCTCAAAAAGCTAAAGACGGTAAGCGCGGAACTTATGACAAGCGCTCGCTCGGGAGAGAGCGGAAAGAATGGGAAGTGTTTCGCCGGCTTCCTCTGCGTGTTGGGCACGCGCCCGCCGGCCTGTGCCCGCCGCTCGCTGCCGCCGTTTCCTAGCTTTGCCATCCGGCATTCCCCAGATTAACGAGGCCCGCCGGGCCTCGTTTCCAATTGATACGCCGCATATAAAGCCTAAAGGCGGGGATAGGAAAGGGCGCTGTTGCCGTGACGCCGGGTTTGCATGACGCTTTAACCTAAATCGGCCCCCGCACAGCGACGCCGGTGGTTATGTCCCGCCTCCCCGCGAGATCCTCCGGCGCTATCTCCAAAAAGCCGTATTATTTCATCGAAATTGATGATCATTCTCGACGATATCGACGCCGCCGTCCAAAATTTAGCCTGAAAAACCGGCTTACAATGGAAGCCGCGCAGGCCAGAGGATATTGCAGCATGATTCGATTCGACAAACCCTTGCTCTTCATGGCCGCGGCCACCCTGGCGGCCAATCTGTTGGTGGCGTTTGGTCCAGGTGCCGCTCGCGCGGAGACCGCGTTTGCGCAAGACGCGCGGATGGTCCGGCTCGACGCGCAAATCGCGGCGGCGGGAGGCAAGATTCACATCGCGCAAGGATACGGCCGTCCGTCCGGCGAAATCGGCGCGCCCGCGGATATCCCTTATGAGGGAGAGCCGCAGGACGGAACGCAACAGGATTCAGCGGGTCTCCTTGTCCGGATCGGACGGCTCGAAAGCCAGATGCGGCAGATCAGCGGGCAAATCGAAAAGATGCAGTTCGAGACCGGCAGACTCGCGGAACAACTCAAGAAGTTCCAGGAGGATGTCGATTTCCGCCTTCGCGAGGGGGGCGCGCCGGGCGCTCCCGTGGGCAAGCCCCCGCAGAAGCGCAGCGAAGCACAAGTAACCCAAATCAATGGGGACGGCCGGGGCCCGCCGCAAGGCACCGCTCTCGCGACCCCCCCCGCGAAAGGGCGTGGCGACGCCTTCGATCCGTCCCAAAATCCCGGCGCCCCGGGGGGTCCCCGCCCGCTCGGAAGCGCCGCCCCGGCCGCGAACACGGACCAAGCTAGCGGGCGCCCAAACCTGAGCGGTCCGGCAAGCCTCGATCGAAACGAACCCGGCGCGCCGCTCGATCTTTCCAATGGCCGCTCCCGCATGGCAGGGCCGCCGCCAACGGCGCCAACGCCTCCGATGGCCTCCACCAGCGTCCCTGCGTCCGGCATCATTACGCCGGGCGGCACGGTCATCGCCGCGGCGCCCAATTCCGCGAAAGAGGAGTTCGACATAGCTTTAGGCTACTTCAAACAAAGAGCATATGAAAACGCGGAAAAGGGCTTTGCCGGGTTTCTTGAAAAGAATCCCAAGAACAAATTAGTTTCCGACGCGATCTATTATCTCGGCGAAAGCTTCTACCAGCGCGGCCGGCAGCCCGAGGCGGCCGAACAATATCTGAAGATATCGACCCAATACGCCAATTCGCCGCGCGCGCCGGAAGCCCTCTTGCGCCTCGGCCAGTCGTTGAACGCCCTTGGCGCCAAGGAACAAGCCTGCGCGACCTATGGCGAAATCGCGCGAAAATATCCAAATGCGCCGGCCACCGTCAAGACAGGCGCCGAACGGGAGGCCAAGCGCGCCCAATGCTGACGTGCGAGAGACCTGATCAGGCCAAGCCTTACAAAAATCTTGTGCGCCAGTCACGCGCAAGTTCCGCCAAAACAGCCGCCCCCGCGCCTGCCGGGGCGCGGTTCTCCAGCACGGACATCGTGGCTCTTTTCAGCCCTTGGGAGGCTGCGCGGGGAATCGTTCTTGGCGTTTCCGGCGGCCCCGATTCGGTCGCCCTGATGCTACTCGCGCAAGAGTGGGCGCGCGGGCGCGCCGAAAGGCCGCCGCTTTATGTCGCGATTGTCGACCACGGTTTGCGCAAGGACTCAGCAAGCGAGGCCGAAATGGCCGCCCGCTGGGCCGCCGGTCTTGCGCTGCCGCACGCCATTCTGGTCTGGAATGGCGTCAAGCCAAAATCCAGAATTCAGGACCGCGCGCGCGAGGCGCGCTATCAACTGTTGTTCGCATACGCGGCCAATATTGGCGCCGATCACGTCATGACCGCGCATCACGCCGACGATCAAGCCGAAACGATTCTGTTCCGGCTGCTGCGCGGCAGCGGCGTTTCGGGGCTCGCCGGCATGGCAAGCTCAAGCGAACGAAACGGGCTGGTCCTTGCCCGCCCCTTGCTGGCCCACGCCAAGGCGGACCTCGCCGCCTTTTGCGAATCGAGGGCGCATCCTTTTATCGACGATCCTTCGAACCATGATCCTGCCTATGCGAGAACCAGGATGCGGCGCCTTGGCGGCCTGCTCGCCGACGAAGGTCTCGGCCGCGTCGCGTTGTTGAAGCTCGGCCGCCGGGCCGCAAGGGCGGAGGCCGCGCTTGCCGCCCATGCGTGCGCGATCCGCGCCGGTCTCGCGGCGCAGCGCGAGGAAGGCGGATTTAGGGCGGACGTATCGGCGCTCGCGGATGAGCCGGAAGAGATTGTTTTACGATTTCTTACCGATGAACTTAAATTGATAAGTGGCGGCAAGCCGCTTCGCCTCGAACGCCTCGAAGCTCTGGCGCTGCGGTTTGGCCAGGCACTGCGCGCCGGTATCGCCTTCACGGCAACCTTGGGCGGGGCGGCGTTTCGGCTGCAAGGCAACCGTACTCTTGTCGTTGTGAAGGAAAGCGCGCGCGGCGGCACTGCCAAGAAAACCCGCCCCGAGTCTTCGAGGCGAGGTCCTGAGAATGATGTAAGGCTCACTTGAGAGTGATTCAAGACTCACTTGGCAAGCGCGCAAACCAGGCCTACATTGAACAAACGCCCAATTCGCAGCGGGTGCTGTTTCAACCGGTGACGGCCCTCGGGCCGGAACGATTTAGCGGGAATGGAGATGAATCCGAACTTCCGGAATTTCGCCCTTTGGGTAATCATTATCCTGCTCGTCGTTGCGCTCGTCATGCTGTTTCAAAACCCCGGACAGCGGGTTCCGTCGCAAGACATCGCCTTTAGCCAGCTTTTGAACGAGGTCGACCAAGGCCATGTCCGCGAGGTCACGATCGCGGGCAACGAGATCAGCGGTCATTTCACCGACAATCGCGCCTTTTCGACCTACGCGCCAAACGACCCGACGCTGGTCCAGAGCCTTTATAAGAAAAACGTGTCGATCACGGCCAAGCCTCCGTCGGAAAACACCAATTGGTTGATGACGCTTCTCGTCAATGGGCTGCCGCTGATTGCCATCCTCGGTATCTGGATCTTTCTTTCCCGGCAAATGCAGGGCGCTGGCGGCAAAGCCATGGGATTTGGCAAGTCCAAGGCGAAACTCCTGACCGAGGCGCACGGGCGGTTTACCTTTGAGGACGTCGCCGGCGTCGACGAGGCCAAGGAAGACCTCCAGGAAATTGTCGAATTCCTGCGCGATCCGCAACGCTTCCAGAAGCTTGGCGGGCGAATCCCACGCGGCGTTTTGCTTGTCGGCCCGCCCGGGACCGGCAAGACGCTGCTTGCGCGCGCCATCGCGGGCGAAGCCAACGTGCCCTTCTTTACGATTTCCGGATCGGATTTCGTGGAAATGTTCGTCGGCGTCGGCGCGAGCCGCGTCCGCGACATGTTCGAGCAGGCCAAGAAGAACTCCCCTTGCATCGTCTTCATCGATGAAATAGACGCCGTTGGCCGGCATCGCGGCGCCGGCCTCGGGGGCGGCAACGACGAACGCGAGCAAACCTTGAACCAGCTCCTCGTCGAGATGGACGGTTTCGAGCCGAACGAGAGCATCATCCTGATCGCGGCGACAAACCGTCCCGACGTGCTCGATCCGGCGCTTCTCCGCCCCGGCCGTTTCGACCGCCAGATTGTCGTGTCGAACCCCGATATCGTCGGGCGCGAGCGCATCCTCAAGGTGCACGTCCGCAAAGTCCCTCTCTCGCCGGACGTCGATTTGCGAACGGTGGCGCGCGGCACGCCCGGCTTTTCCGGCGCTGACCTCATGAATCTCGTCAACGAGGCGGCATTGCTGGCGGCAAGACGCGCCAAGCGTTTCGTCACCATGTCCGAGTTCGAGGATTCGAAAGACAAGATCATGATGGGCGCCGAGCGCCGCAGCATGGTCATGACCGAGCAAGAGAAAATGCTGACCGCCTATCACGAGGGGGGGCACGCGATCGTCGCCCTCAATGTTCCGGCCACCGACCCGGTGCATAAAGCGACCATCATTCCGCGCGGGCGAGCCCTCGGGATGGTCATGCAGCTTCCCGAGCGCGACAAGCTTTCGATGAGTTTCGAGCAGATGACCTCGAGGCTTGCCATCTGCATGGGCGGCCGGGTTGCCGAGGAAATCATCTTCGGCAAGGATAAGATAACTTCGGGCGCGCAATCCGACATCGAGCAGGCTACCAAGCTCGCCCGCGCCATGGTGACGCGCTGGGGCTTCTCCGAGGAGCTTGGCACCGTCATGTATGGCGAAAATCAGGAGGAGGTTTTCCTCGGCTATTCCATGGGGCGGCAGCAAACCATCTCCGAGGCCACCGCCCGGAAAATCGACGCGGAAGTGCGCCGCCTGGTGGAGTCGGGTCTCACCGAAGCAACAAGGATCATCACCGAAAAGCACCAAGATCTCGAAACTCTTGCCAAGGGTCTCCTCGAATATGAGACACTTACCGGCGACGAGATCGGGGAGCTTTTGAAGGGGAATGCTCCGGTGCGCGATACAAGCGACGATCATGAACCGCCGTTGCGTGGCTCTCCCGTTCCGACCACTGGCGTCGTGCGGCCGAAGCCTGGCCCCGAGCCCGGAGGATTGGAGCCGCAGCCGCAGCCGCAAGCATGAGCGCGCGCCTCCCCGCCTGGCGAGGCGATACGATTGAGCCGCGTTCGCGCGCCCGTGGCGTGAGCGCCAAATACCTGCTTGCGGGCGAGCGGCAGCGCTTAACAAAATAACCCCAAAGATTTTTTTGCATTCCTGATTGGCGCGCCGCGCCCCGGTTCGAATCCGCCCTTAATGATCCGCCGGTCGATAAAGGGCGCGTCCGAACCCCTGCGCCCAGCCAAAAGAACCAATATTGATATTGCCCGGCCGGGCCGCTGGCTGGTGTCGCTCGCGGAATCAGTTGCCGGGGTAGAGCGGCCTCGTGCAACGCTAGCGCCCCGTGTATGCTGCTCCGGTAATGCGATCCTGCGTTGCTTGGAGGACATGCCATGATCAAGATCACATCGTTATCAGTCGCCGGGGCGCTTCTCGCCTTCGGTCTTTCCGCCGCTCCGGCCGCCGCGCTGGCAAACCGGACTTGGGTTTCTGGACATGGCACCGACAGCGGCGCGTGCACGCGCGCCGCGCCGTGCAAGACTTTCGCCTTTGCGATCACCGTGACAAACGCCGGCGGCGGGATCGACGTGCTCGACCCCGCCGGCTATGGCCCGGTAACCATCGCCAAGGCGATCAGCATCGTCAACGACGGCGTCGGCACGGCCGGCATCAAGACCCCCTCGGGCAATGCATCACGATCAATGCCAGCGCTGGCGACAGCATCCACCTGCGCGGCCTGACCATCGAGGGACTCGGCACCGGAACGAATGGCATCCTGTTCAACGGCAGCGGGGACCTCGCGATCGAAAACTGCGTCACCCGGGGTTTCACCAAAGCCGGGATCTTTATCTCGCCCACCAGCACACTTTTTTTTAGCAGCTTCTCGGTGTCGAATACGATTGCTTCCAATAATCTTGGCTCAGGGATCCTTATCGCGCCCACCGGAGTCGGATCGGGGAACATCCCCGGCATACTCAGCAAAGTCATAACGAACAATAATTCCGACGGAATCATCATGGATGGCTCCAATGGGGGGCCACAGTCACCATCGTCGATAGCGAGGCTTCCAACAACGCCAATAGCGGCATCGATGCCGTCACGTCCGGCGGCGCTGGCATCACCGTTATGGTGCGCAATGTCGTTGCCAGCAACAACAACGTCGGGCTTGTGGCGGGTGCGTTTAGAGGTGGTGTCGATCTCCGGGTCGCGCATTCGGTGGTCACGGGGAACGCTACCGGGGTGGCCGCCAGCTTAGGCGGCAGAATATTTAGCTACGGCGACAACGACATAGACGGGAACACGAATAATAACACGAGCCAACTGACCGTGATCCCCACGCATTGACGAGCCCTCCGCACCGGAGGGGCTTGTCCGGCGCACCGCCCAACGCGCCGCGGGCGGCCCTTGCTCGCGGCGCCATGTTTCGATGACAAGACCGCCGCACCCCGTTCACAGCACCACGACCCTTGTTCCGACCTTGACCCGCTTATAGAGATCGATGGCATCGGCGTTCATCATCCTTATGCAGCCGGAGGACACCGCCTTGCCGATCGAATCCGGCTCGTTGGTGCCGTGGATGCGAAACAGGGTGTCCTTGTTGCCCTGGAACAAATAAAGCGCGCGGGCGCCGAGCGGATTTTCGAGCCCGCCGCCCATCTCCTCCGGCAAATCGGGGCGGCGCTTCAGCATTTCCTTGGGCGGAATCCAGCGCGGCCATTCGGATTTGTGGCCGACGCGCGCGACGCCCTTCCACGCGAACCCCTGGCGGCCGACGCCGATCCCATATTGAATGGCGCCGCCGCTTGGCTGCACAAGGTACAAATGCCGCGAGCTTGTGTCGATCACGATCGTGCCCGCCGGCTCATTGGTCGGGTTTTGCACCATCGCAGCGGTTTTCTGGTTGAAATCGACGCCGAGTTCGAAATCGTTGGTGCCGTAGGATTGGCCGCGCGGCTCTGACTCATAGGGGTCTTCGTAAAAAGGCGCGCCATAGGCATACGGGCGGCGGCCGCGGTGACCCGGCACGGGCGGTGCGCCCGGATAGGCGTAAGCGCCGGGATAGGACGGGTAGGCCGGATAAGCGTAATAAGACGGATAGGCGGGGTAGGACTGGTAGCCCCTATAATTGCCCCATTGCGCGAAAGCCGGCGCCGCCGGAATCAGAAGGACCAAGGCCAGGACGAGACCTGCCCCTCGCGCGGCGGTAATGCCGCCTTGTATTGCACGCATGTCAGCCTCGCGATTCGCTATCTACCTATTGAATGGCGCATGATTTTCTCAATAAACGGCAAAATCGGGCCGCCGCTTTCGACGGTTTTGCGCCGGCTAGCCGGCTTTGAAAGCAAAAATAAACCGGTTTGGCAAGGTGCCAAACCGGTCTCGACTCGCTTCGAACGATTGGCGAGCGGTCAGACCACCACAACCGGCGCGCCGACCTTGACCCTCGAATAAAGATCGACGATGTCGTCGTTGAGGAGGCGGATGCAGCCGGAAGAGACCGCGTGACCAATCGTATCTGGCTCATTGGTGCCGTGAATGCGAAACATCGTGTCGCCATGGCTGTTGTAGAGATACATGGCGCGGGCGCCGAGCGGATTGGCAAGGCCGCCTTCCATGACGCGCGGCAGATCCGGGCGGCGTAACAGCATGGCGGCGGGGGGCGTCCAGCTAGGCCATTCGGCGCGGCGGCCGATATGGCCGCGCCCGGACCACGCAAAGCCCTCGCGTCCGACCCCAACATCGTAGCGCATCGCCCGGCCCGCCTCCATCGATAGATAGAGATAGCGGTTCTTGGTGTCGATCGTAATCGTTCCACCCCGTTCGCCGGTCGGATCGTCGACAACCGTGCGGGTCGGTTGAACCTCGCGCTGGACATCGGTTGGCAGGCTCACCGGCTGGACTTGACGATTCATAAGTCCCGAGGGCGAGCCACCGTCGAAGGCTTGCGCGCCGGTCGCGAAGAGCACGGCAAAACCGGCCACCGCGAATAGATGAGTTGTCGAAAAGTTGAACATTGGTTTGGCACCCCGTTCGTCGGCCACGCTGAGAATTGTCGTATCGTTAACGCGCAACCGCGGCGGTTCGTTCCATCGCGGGAACGCGCGGGTGTGATTTTTTCGCATGCAAGGGGGGAATGGCACGGAATGGTGTGGTTGTTTTTTCCGGCGCGTCAGAGCGCTTGCCCTACGCGTGGAATTGCGGGATCGAAAAGGAATCGTTCAATTTCAAAGAGTTGGAGTATGTCCTTATCCAAAAAGTCGCGCAACTTTTTGGGGAAATGCTCTAGTTTCGCGGCCAGGAGAAATCGTCGGCCCGGCCGAGTTTCGGGGCGAGCGGCCGGCCCTGCTGCAAGGTTTGCTCGATCAAAGTCCGCGCGGTGTTGTTCCCTGTCCCGGCGGTTGCGGTCCGCGTGGCGAGCTCGCCGCCTGGGGCGAGCACGGGGCCGGTCAAAGGCAGGATAGGGCCGGCAACCGGTTTTTGCGCGGGCGGGACCTCGCTCCCCGGCAACGCCGGATTCGAAGGCGTTCCCGAATCATCCGGGTTTGCGACGTTCGCCAAGTTCGGGGCGGCGCCTGGCGGCATGCCCGGTTCGCCCTTGGGCGCTGCCTCATCGAGATTGCGGCGGATTTCGGGTTCGACAAAATGGGCGAGCTTGCGCGCCCCCGCCTTGGTGAAATGGACCCCGTCGGCGGCGCGCAACCGCACGGTCTGACCGTTGATGTCTGGGCCAATAGCACTGTATTGACCGGCCTCGTCGGCGAAGGCCTCCCATATGTCGATGTAGGTGGCGCCCGCCTTTTCGGCGTAGGCGCGATAGAATTCATTGAAGGCCAGCGCATCCTCGGAAAGCCGCTCGCTTCTCAGGATCGGCAAGCCGACCCAGACGAGTGGAATTTTCTTGTCGCGGAACATTGCCGCGATCGTTTCGATCCGTTGGGTGTAGGCCGCCTGCCATTCCGGCGAGCGGGACTCGTAGCTGCCATTGGCGCCGCGCAAGGGTTGCCGGTCGTTGCTGCCGATCAACATGACGGCGAAATCGATTTTCTCGCCGCTCGCGAGCGTCTCCTGCGTGGCCTTGGTCCAATCGAAGAAATCGTCGCGGACGAGGCCTGAGTCTTCTTTCGCCTTGCGCAGGATGGCAACCTCCGGCCGATTCTCGAACGCTTCGGTTAGTCCCTGCGCCAACATCTGGGCCAGGCTGTCGCCGAGGACCGCGACGAAATAGGAAGGCGCGACGGCGGGCTTGGCTGGCGTATTTGCGATTGCATTTTCCGCCGGGCGGTTTGACCTCGGCCGCGCCCGATAGGGTTGCCGCGCGGCCCGGCGGATTTCCGGCCTTGGCGGCGCGGCGCGGCGCGGCGGCGGATTTGGCCGAAACCATTGCTCGAACCAGGTAAAAGGATCGGTTTGCGCTAGCGCGGGCGGGCTGCCCGCCAGAGACAGCAAAAATGCGATTGCCGCAAGCGCGGCGGCGGCCGGCTTCGGCAAAAGCCATGCCCGCCACGCGCAATCGTCCGGTCCGGAATTTTTCGCCATGCGGGCCACTCTACCGCAACAAAGCCTTGGATGCACGCGGCTCGATGAGTGCTCCGTGGGGCGCCAGGACGCCGCGAGGCCCGCCCTCGCGCCCGTCCATCATTCGACCTGCAAAAGCAGCGCGACAAGTTCGCTTTGGCGATGCGTGCCGGTCTTGGCAAAGACCGCTTTCAACTGATTGCGCGCCGTCTCCCGGGAAATGTTCAATTCGCGCGCCGCGACATAGGGCGAGGCGCCGCGGGCGAGGACGCAGGCGAGCTTCGCCTCCGAAGGGGTAAGGCAAAATGTCCGGGCGAGGATCGCCGCGGGCGGCCCTGGTTTCGGCCCCAAGGCATTTAACGTCAAAAACGCGCGCACTTCCCGCGCGGGCAAGGGCGCCGCCCCGCCGAAACGCCAAATTCGCACGAGAACCGGCAATTTGTCCTGCCGCTGAACGATGATCGGGCCGGTCGGCAACGGGCTGAGACGGGGCGAGGCTTTCAAGTGATCGATGGCTTCTTTGAGGAGGGCCCGGGCCGCCGAGTCGCGAACGAAAAGACGCCGGTCCTTGATCTTGACGTCGTTGTCGAAAATGGCTTCGGCCGCAGCGTTCACGTCGGCGACAAACCCGTCCTGGTCGAGGGCGACCGCGGCCAGGCACATCGCATCGAGCGCCGCGGTTGGAGCGGTGGCCGATCCATACCCCGCGACGGCGGCGATTTCGATCAAGCGCCTTGTGAAGGAAGCACGAATACGCTCCTCCTCGGCGCGCAGATTGCAGACCTCCGAATTCATGTCGAAAAAATTCATTTTAACACCTGGATCAATCTTATGACGAAAAACAACCCTTGACAATTCAATAGCTGAAAACCCCGCTACCCTCTACGCGAGCCGAGGCCAAAAAGTTTCAAGTGCCTGAATTAAATTCCTTGCCAACAGGCTTTCCGGTTAGCTTGAACTAAGCGTTGAAACTCACCCCAGGAAAAGACCTCTTCCGGCGGCGGAGGGAGCGCCGGTCCCGGCAACTTGCACAGTGCCGCCGGATGGGACAATGTGTTGAAGCCAGTCGGTCGCGCTATCAACGTGAGGTCAAGCGCATCTATTTCCGCGCCGATGGAGGCGTCGCGAACCCCGAACTGGATGCGTATTTGGAGGCAGTCGAGCGGATGCGCGGCGATCAAGAGCAGGTAGATAATCGTGACGAGACCCTCAGAAAAGCGCGTATGCACCCTGCTCGAATCCGTCGCCTCGGGCGATCGCAAGGCTTTCCGGACCCTTTACGACGAATCCGCGCCGGTCCTTTTCGCCATATGCGTGCGCCTGATGCGGGATCGCGACAAGGCGAAGGACGTGCTTCAGGAAGCAATGACCAGAATTTGGCGGAAGGCGCATCTTTTCGATGCTTCCAAGGGTAATGCTATGGCGTGGATGGGCGTGGTTACCCGAAATTGCGCCTTGAGCCAGTTAGCCGCCGCGCCACCGCCTTCCTCCTCGCTCGAAGAAGCGGGGGTGCTGGCGGCGGTCGAGGCAAGGCCGTCCGGCGATCCGGCGATCGCGGTCGATGTCCGGAAATGTCTGAAGGAGCTGAATGAAAAATATAGAAAGTGCGTTACTTTGATTTATCTGCACGGCCTAAGTTATGAGGAGCTCGCAACGCAAATGAATGCTCCCCTGGGGAGCGTGAAGTCATGGGTTCACCGGGCGGTGCGGGAACTCGCTCTATGCATGGGAAAATGATGTCCGAGGATCTTGACCAGACCGCCGCCGCCTACGCGCTGGGTCTCTTGCGCGGGGCGGCCCGCACGGCGATCGAGGCGAGGCGTTCCAGCGACCTGGCCTTGCAAGCGAAAGTCAAGCTTTGGCAAGAAAATTTCGTCGCCCTCGATCTCGCCGCCGGGCGGGAATTCCCGCCGGCTGGGCTTTTCGACACGATTCTCGCCGCCATCGGCGCCGCCGCCCGAGAACTTCCAGGCACGCTGACGCGGCGCGCCGGAACCGGCGTTTGGACCGAAATGTCGCCGGGAGTGACCTATACGGTCCTCTTCGACGATCCTGTCGCAAAGCGGCGCTCGGTACTCGTGCGCGCCTTGCCCGGTTCCATCTACGACTCGCATTTTCACGACGAAGGCCATGAGGAATGTCTCGTCCTCGAAGGCGATCTCATCATGGGCGATTTGAAATTGTTGGCCGGGGATTTCCATCTTGCCGCTAAGGGCAGCTCGCATCCCCCGGCGACGACGGTGTCGGGCTGCCTTCTTTATCAATCGCTAGCGTTTTAATGCGCACGCGCCATACGGCGCTTTAAAGTCCCCTGGGCGTCAGTACACTTCACGCACCCATGAAATACAATCGGGGTGAGCTATGATCCTCGCGCGCCGGACCGCGCCATGTGTGGAATGGCCCGGCCCGTTCAGCGCAAACTTCAGCTCTTTGGCAAAAGCACCGTATCGACGACGTGAATGACGCCGTTCTTCTGGATGATGTCGGCGATCGTCACGTGGGCCATATCGCCCTTGGCGTCGATGATTTCGAGTCTCCGGCCGTTTTGCCGCACGGTCAGCTCTTCGCTCTCGACGGTTTTGTAGGTGGCCTCGCCGCCGCCCTTCTTGACCGCCGCGACGAAATCGGCCGCGGAAATCTTGCCAGGAATGACGTGGTAGGTGAGAACCGCGGTCAGGTTCGCCTTATTTTCCGGCTTCAGTAGCGTTGCGGCCATGCCCTTGGGCAGCTTGTCGAAAGCCTTGTTCACCGGCGCGAAAACCGTAAAAGGTCCCTCGCCTTGCAAAGTCTCGACGAGTCCGGCTGCCTCGAGGGCCGCGACAAGCGTCGTGTGATCCTTCGAATTGACCGCGTTTTCGATGATGTTCTTCGATGGATACATCGGCGCGCCGCCGACTTCCACGGTCATTTCCGCAAAGGCGGGGGCAAAAGCTGAAGAAATCACGGCGCCGCCCAGCGCGGCAAAGCTCATTGCGGCGGCATACGCCACGTCGCGAACTGGTGACATGCAGTTTCTCCTGCAAGACAATTGCCGCGGGATGGCGGGAAGCGACGAGCGGCGCCGGCATTTGGTCCGTTCCGGGTTTCGTTGCCGGCTTTTTTGCGGGCGCGCGCCGCAATAAGTTGCGCACGCCGTTTCAAGTGGGGGCTTCGTGCGGCAGTATTTATTGAGGTCGGCCGGCTTGCCCACCTTGATTTGAGACCAAGCCCAGCCTTCGGCGGTCTTGACGTCGTCGTAAGGCCCTCGCGCCGACGCCAGGTCTAGCGCACCGAGCCAAAGCCCCAGCGCACCCAAAAGCGCCGGGGGTGAGGCGGCAAAGTAAGAAGCGAGTTCCACGCCGGCATGATTGCTCCCTCCCCGATGGAGCGCGGCCAAATTGTTAGCCCATGCCCGGTCATGGACCAAATGTGCGGGACCGGCCGGGCGCCGCGAAGACCTGCAGCCTTCGCGACTCATGATATAATTTGCGGCGGGGCGCAAATACGCCGCGTGGCGAAAGGGATGCTTCATGCTGCAAACGCGATCTTGGGCCGAGATGACGTGGACTGATTTTCAGGCCGCCGACATGGCGCGTGCCATTGCGGTCCTGCCTGTGGCGGCGACCGAACAGCATGGCCCGCATCTGCCGCTTGGCACCGATAGTTTCATCATGGAAGGGTATATTGCCCGGGTTGTCCCGCGCGTGCCGGACGAGCTCGCCGTTTTGTTTCTGCCCGTGCAAAACTGCGGGCTTTCGATCGAGCACGCGGATTTTCCCGGCACGCTCAGTCTTCCGGCCGAACCCCTCATCGGTGCCTGGACAAAACTTTGCGAATGCGTGCATCGGACCGGCTGCCGCAAGCTGGTTCTTTTGAACTCGCATGGGGGCAACACGGCGATCCTGAAAATTATCGCGCATGATCTCCGCGCGCGGCTCGGCATGCTGGTTGTCCTGGCCTCCTGGCATCGTTTTGGCGCGCCGGATGGACTCTTTTCCGCGCAGGAGCAAGCGCATGGAATTCATGCCGGCGAGATCGAAACATCGCTGATGCTAAACTTCCGGCCGGACCTTGTGCGCGACGAAGAAGCGGCCGATTTTCAGTCCCAGAGCGTCGCGATGGAACGCGATTTCAACTGGTTGCGCGCTGGCCGCCCAACCGGCCTCGGCTGGATGAGCCAGGATCTTTCCGCCTCCGGCGCCATGGGCAACGCGGCGGCCGCCAATGCGCGAAAGGGCGAGGCCTGCGCCGACTATGGCGCCACCGCCTTCATCGAATTGCTGCAAGACATCGATGGCTTCGATCTTACAAGACTGAAGGAGGGGCCGCTGTCTTAAAGGCTCTGCGTCAATCGTACCAAAAAGTTTCACGTGAAACATTTTGGTACGATTGCGCATGAGGCCGCGGCGCTTACTCGGCGCGCCAAGGAAAGGTCCAGGTCTCGGTGAGCGCCCGCGTGCCGGTCCGCAGGAAGGCGCGCAAATCCGCGGATTGGCCGGGATCGAGCTGCACGTCGATGACCGCGCGAAACCCCTTGGTGTGAGCGTTCGGAACGATGAACGAGCGCACGATTTTGCCCTGGCTCGCCGAGGGAACGACCTTGACCAGTTGTGGATCGGCGGCGTAAAAGGCGAGGTCGCCGCCGGTGAAATCGATAATTAACCGCCGCGAACCAGGCACCGGCGGATCGGCCGAGCCGAGTGCCGCGGCCGTCGTCTGATAGGTGTTCAACGTTCGCCCATTCGGCGAGAGCTGGGCCGGATTGAGACTGGCGACGATGCGGTAGGCGTAGCTGATGGGTTTTCCGGGTTCCGGCGTATTCGCGGGCACGAACGAAGCGACGATATTGTCGTTGGTCTCGTGTCCGGTCGGAAGTTCGACGAGCTCGACCCGGCCTTCGCCCCAGCTCTCCCGCGGCTCGACGAAATAGCTCGGCCGCATTTCATAGGCGAGGTCGAGATCTTGATAATGGTCGAAGTCGCGGTCCCGCTGCAACAGGCCAAAACCCCGAAGGTCTCGGTCGAGAAACGTGGAGACTTCCGGCTTTGTGGGGTTGCGCAGAGGGCGCCAAATCCATTCGCCGGTTCCCGAATGGATCAGGAGCCCATCCGAATCATGCAGCTCGCGGCGGAAGTCCTCGTTGAAACGATGATCGTCCTCGCCGATGAAGAACATCGACGTTAATGGCGCGAGCCCAAATTTGACATTCGGCTTACGCGGAAAAAGCGCCGCCGAGATTTCGATGGCGGTGTCGATTCCGGGATAGAGCTCGAAACGATAGGCGCCGGTCGCCGACGGGCTGTCGAGCAACGCATAGATCGTCGCCTGATCGACGTTTGGCTCGGACGTCTCGATCCAGAATTCGCGAAAGAAAGGAAATTCCTCTTTGTCCGTGCCGGCCTCGACCGCAAGCGCGCGCGCCGACATTCCATAGCGCTGGTCGCGGCCGAGAAAGCGAAAATAGCTGGCGCCCAAAAAGGCGACGACCTCGTCGAAGACCTTGGGACCGTTCAAGGGGTAATGCAGACGAAAACCAGCAAAGCCAAGATTGACCGGCAAGGGTTTGTCGATCTTGGTGCGGCCGTAATCGAAAAGATTGGCGGCATAGGGAATGGGTGTTGGAATGCCGTCGCGGAGCGTGTTGATGGTCACCGGACGCCGGTAGAGATGTCCGAGGTGGAACAATTGCAGCCGGAACTGGCTCCCGTTGGCGGCGAGAAAAGCTTTGCCCGGGCGAAATCTGATGTCGCGCCAAGCATCGAAGTCGAGTTTGTTCAGCGCGTCGGGAAGCGCTGGCGAGGCACTGTCGAATTCCGCCGTTGCCAGGTCGCGGGCGCGGCGCACCACATCGTCGAAGTCGAATTTCGGCGGCGCCTGCGGCGGCTTGCCGGGTTGGGCCGGCGCGGACCGAAAAGTTGATGGCAGGGCGCCCGAGACAACAAGATATTTGACCAGGGTGCGGCGATTAAGGTCGGTCATGGACGTCCGGACAAGGAGGAGCGTGCGCCGTCAATTTGGCGGGAAAGCGTGGTTGACGGGGTACTCACCTTTTTGGCCAGCGGCAAGCGGAAGGCTTCGCTTTTTTCGGGATCTGAAAAAGAATAAGCGTCCGTTAGGTGGGAGCGTATCGGTGACGGCTTCGCCCATAGTCGCCTTGGAATCAGCGTGTTGAGCGGTCGCAATAGGGAACGGTCAAGCGCCCAAAACGGCCCCGCGACCGCGACCGCTTATCCACGGCTCGGGCGAACGGTTCGAGGCAAGCGCAGCCGCCGCGCAGGGCCCGCCAGCCAATCGCCGATCGTACCGGCTTTCGACGCAATCCCATTCCTCTCAAAGCCGACTGACGCATGTGGTCTTGCGTGCTCAGGCTCCGGAATCGCACCAAAATGTATCACGTGAATCGAGACCTGGGCG
>QHBR01000422.1 GCA_003244015.1 Hyphomicrobiales bacterium
GTATTTTTCGAGATGCCCACAAGATGCTTCGCATCAGCCCCGCGATAACGGCTGGCATAGAAGATAAGCTTTGGCCGGTTGCAAACATTCTGGCCATGATCGACACGGCCGGGAAACCAGACCGACGCACTACCCTAAAATCATTTTGCTTGTCAAAGCCTTCAAATCGATCTATCTATAAGGACTCCCTCGGACAAACTAACCTATTTCGGCGCGGATCGCTCGCGTCGTTTTTAAGAGCGTTAGCACCGGCCATTGCAGGACCAGGGTGCGCCAATCTCCCCTCTTTTTCGCGCGGCCAGATCCGCGCCATCCTCCCAAGGACTTCCTCCCAATGCAGGAAATCAAACTGCAGGACTTGAAGCTCAAGTCGCCGACCGAACTGCTCGCCTTCGCGGAAGAACACGAAGTCGAAAACGCTTCGATCATGCGCAAGCAAGAGCTGATGTTTGCTATTCTCAAGCAATTGGCGAGTCGCGACATCGAGATCGTAGGCGAAGGCGTCATCGAGGTTTTGCAGGACGGGTTCGGCTTCCTGCGGTCTCCCGACGCCAATTATCTGGCTGGACCCGACGATATTTATGTATCGCCGTCCCAGATTCGCCGGTTCGGCTTGCGCACCGGCGATACGGTGGAAGGCTTGATCCGCGGTCCCAAGGAGGGCGAGCGGTATTTCGCGTTGCTCAAGGTCAATACGATCAATTTCGAGGACCCGGAAAAAATCCGGCACAAGGTTCACTTCGACAATTTGACACCGCTTTATCCCGATGAGCGGCTGAAGCTCGAGGTCAACGATCCCGCCAAGAAGGATTTGTCGGCGCGGGTCATCGATATCGTGGCGCCGATCGGCAAGGGCCAGCGCGCCTTGATCGTCTCGCCGCCGCGCACCGGCAAGACGGTGCTTTTGCAAAATATCGCGCAATCGGTCACCGCCAATCACCCGGAATGCTATCTGATCGTGCTGTTGATCGACGAGAGGCCGGAAGAAGTCACCGACATGCAAAGGTCGGTCAGCGGCGAGGTGGTGTCCTCGACCTTCGACGAGCCCGCGGTGCGCCATGTCCAGGTCGCCGAAATGGTCATCGAGAAGGCCAAGCGTCTCGTCGAACATGGCCGCGACGTGGTGATCCTCCTCGACTCGATTACGAGACTTGGCCGCGCGTATAACACGGTCGTGCCATCGTCGGGCAAGGTGCTCACCGGCGGCGTCGACGCCAATGCCCTACAGCGTCCCAAGCGGTTCTTCGGCGCCGCGCGCAATATCGAGGACGGCGGCTCGCTGACGATCATCGCGACCGCGCTTATCGATACCGGCTCGCGCATGGACGAAGTGATCTTCGAGGAATTCAAGGGCACCGGCAATTCGGAAATCATTCTCGACCGCAAGGTCGCCGACAAACGGACTTATCCGGCAATCGACATCACCCGCTCCGGCACCCGCAAGGAGGAATTGCTGGTGGCTCCCGACATTTTGAAGAAAATGTATGTGCTGCGGCGTATTCTCAATCCGATGGGCACCATCGACGGGATCGAATTCTTGCTCGGCAAATTGCGGGAAACGCCAAAGGGCAACGCGACCTTCTTCGAATCCATGAACACTTGATCAGACCGCGTCGCACGCCAAGGAATTCGCGCCCGCGGGCTCCCCCGTGATGGATTTGTTGCGCAACTGGCGCTCCCATTCGAGCGCTTGACCAACGATTGTTGGAAGATTGTCGTATTCCGGCGTCCAGCCGAGCACGGCCTTTATGCGCTTCGTACCCGCGACGAGCGAGGCCGGATCGCCAGGACGGCGGCCAGAAATCCGCACCTTGAAATCGGCGCCGGACACTCGCTTGACGGCATCGACGACTTCGAGCACCGAGACGCCGCGGCCATAGCCGCAATTGCAAATGAGGCTTTCGCCGCCCTTGCGCAGGTAGTCGAGCGCCATGAGATGGGCTGCGACCAGATCGCTAACCTGGATATAGTCGCGGATGCAGGTGCCATCCCTGGTTGGATAATCGGTGCCGAAGACTTCGAGACCGGGGCGTAATCCGAGCGCGGCCTGCACCGCGACCTTGATAAGATGCGTCGCGTTCGGCATCGATTGGCTCGATTGGCCAAGCCGACCCTTTGGGTCGGCGCCGGCGACATTGAAATAGCGCAAAATCGCGAATTTAAGACCGTGCGCCTTGGCGGCGTCCTTGAGCATCCATTCGGTCATCAGCTTGGAGCGCCCATATGGGTTTATCGGGGCAAGCGGAAAGGTTTCGTCGATCGGGGTGACCGGGGGCTCGCCATAAACCGCCGCGGTCGAGGAAAAGATAAAATGTTTGATTTTTCCGCGCACCGCGCATTCAAGCAAATTGCGCGCCTTGGCGGTGTTGTTGAGATAGTAGCGCAACGGATCGCCGATCGATTCGGGCACCACGATCTTGGCAGCGAAATGGGCGATGGCGTCGATCTCATGTTCGGCGAGAATGGCGTCCACGAGCGCCGCGTCGCCAACATCGCCGATGATGAACTTGGCTGCCTCCGGCACTAGCCAACGGAACCCTGTCGAAAGATCGTCGAGAACGATAACCTTTTCGCCGGCATCAAGAAGGGCCAATACCATATGGCCGCCGATGTAACCTGCTCCGCCTGTCACAAGAACCGTCATGCCTTCACCCGAAGTGGAAACCGTTTCGCGATTCTAGCGCAACTTGGTGCAAAACCACTGTCATATCCCATTAAAATGCGTGCGGTCTTATGGCCGATCCTTGCTGGCACTCCCGCACAGGTTTTCCTGCAAGTGCAAAGGAAACAGAACCTGAACGGCGGGCACGCACAACCCCTAAACGCTTGGCCGCGGCCCGCCGCCTTGGCAGCAATCCTTTTGGGCCGGCTCGCGCGCGCGGCGAGATATAACCCTGGCAACCGCTTCAATGCAAAAGATATTGGCCGTTGATTGTTTGCCCCAGGCGGTCGTTGTCCTCGACGAAGGCGGTGATGAATTCATGCAGGCCGGTCTTAAAAATTTCGTCCGTCGTTGCATTCGCGAGCCGCGCCATCACCTCATGCGCCTGTCTTTGCGACGCGCCGGCGCGGCCGTAGGCGTCGCCGATCGCGTCGAGGAAATGGACGATATTGCCGTAGCAGGCGATCAGCGAGCGCGGCATTTCCTTTTTGAGGATCAGAAGATCGGCGATCAGCCATGGCTTCACGCTCTCGCGATAGACCCAATGATAGGCGGTGAGCGACGAGACCGCGCGCAGGATCGCGGTCCACTGGAAATAGTCGAGCGAGCCGCCGACCGTTTCGTTTTGCGGCAATAGCACATGATACTTCACGTCGAGGATGCGGGCGGTGTTGTCCGCCCGCTCGATATAGAGGCCGACGCGCGAGAACCAGTAGGCGTCGTTGCGCAACATGGTGCGGTCGACGGACCCGTCGTAGTCGAGCGACGTCTTTTGGACGAATTCGAAGAAATGCGACAGGGCCTCGCGGTCGTAGCGGCTGCAACCGTTGTTGCCTGCTTCGAATCGTCCAAGTTCGATCCAGGCGCCGTTAATCGCTTCCCACATTTCGGCGGTGAGCGCGGTGCGCACCGCCCGCCCATTGGCTCGGGCGAATTTGATGCAATTGCAGATCGAGGAAGGGTTGTCCGGCGCGAAGGTCAGGTAGTCGACGACACTGGCCTCCTCGGGGGTGCCGCGCGTGGCTCGGAAACCCTGCGCCGCGCCCGAGGATTCAAGCGCGCTTTCCCATTCGGTGCCGGTCCCGGAATAGCTCGCGGGCAGGGTGGCTAGCCGTTGCGCCGCCTTGATGATCCGGGCAAGAAAATCGGCGCGCTCGACGTAGCGCGCAAGCCAGTAGAGATTGTCCGCCGTGCGGGAAAGCATTGCCTGCCTCCAAAGCATGACCCCGAAAGACCGTGCCGGCTTTCCGGACAAGATCATGCGTTAAAGCAAACCTAGAGAGCATGTTCGATTTCAACTTGTCGATTGGCTTTGGTTTTGGCTTTGGGGCGCGGGACTTTCGTCGAAGATCGAATCCTCGACAATCCAGGTGTCCTTGGTGCCGCCGCCCTGGCTCGAATTGACGACGAGCGATTTCTCCTTCAAGGCCACTCTTGTCAATCCGCCCGGCACGACCCTTATGCCGTTCGCGCCGGTCAGAACGAAGGGCCGCAAATCGACATGGCGCGGCGCGATGCCGGCATCGAAAAAAGTCGGGGTTGTGGAGAGCGCGAGCGTTGGTTGAGCAATGAAATTATCAGGATCGCGGGCGAGTTTCGCCGCGAAAACCTCGCGTTCGGCCTTCGAGGCATGCGGCCCGACAAGCATGCCGTAGCCGCCCGATCCGTTTACTTCCTTCACAACGAGATCGGCGAGATGTTCCTGCACATAACGCAAGGCGCCGGGCTCGCGGCAACGCCATGTCGGCACATTGTTCAAAACCGCGGTTTCGCCGAGATAAAATTCGATAAATTCCGGCACATAGGTATAGATCGCCTTGTCGTCGGCGATACCGGTACCGACGGCATTGGAGACGGTCACATTGCCCGCCTGGTAGGCGCCCATCAGGCCGGCGACGCCGATGATCGACTCTCGGTTGAACGCGCGCGGATCGAGAAAACCGTCGTCGATCCGCCGGTAGATGACATCGACTCTTTTCGCGCCCTCCGTGGTGCGCATATAGACGACATCGTCATCGACGAGCAGATCGCCGCCCTCGACGAGCTCGACGCCGAGTTTATCGGCCAGGAACGAATGTTCGTAATAGGCCGAGTTGAACCGGCCGGGCGTCAACACCACGATGGTGGGCTCGCCGCCCGCCGCCGGGGGCGCCAGCGAACGCAAGGCCGCGAGCAGGGCATCTGGATAATTCTCGATGGGGGCGACGCGATGCTCGGCGAAAAGGTCGGGCGCGACGCGGATCATGACCTCGCGATTCTCCAGCATGTAGGAGACCCCCGACGGGGTGCGCAAATTGTCTTCGAGCACGTAGAAGTCGTCTTCGCCGGTGCGGACCACATCGATGCCGGCGATATGCACGTAAATATCGTGCGGCACCCGCCAACCGACCATTTCTGGCCGGAATTCGGCGTTGCGCGCGACAAGACCGGCCGGGATGCGCCCCGCCTTGAGGATTTCTTGAGCGCCATAGATATCGGCGAGGAACAGGTTGAGGGCTTTTACCCGCTGCTCGAGGCCTGCTTCGAGAAGGGTCCATTCCGAGCGCAGCATCATGCGAGGAATAATGTCGAAAGGGATCAACCGCTCGGCTCCGTCCATTTCTCCTTCGCCATAGACCGCGAAGGTGATGCCGATCCGGCGAAACAACAGCTCCGCTTGCGCGCGGCGCGCGGCGAGAAGCCCGGCCGGAGTTGCCGCGAGCCAGCTCGCGATCTTGCCATAGACTGGCCGGATCGCGCCGTCCGCCAAGGTCATTTCATCGAAACATCGAGGCTCCAGCATTTGCCCGCGCTCCTTGCCGCCGGCGGTCTGGGTCATGGTTGGCGGCCCATGGCCGTTCTCGAATGTTTGCTCTTATAGAAGCAAATCGCGAGGACGGAACCAGCGGCCAAGAAAGGGCCGCGGGACCGAAGCGCCGCAAGCCACGCAGCGAACCGAAGGGGTTGGCGCGCCAAGAATTTGGAAGCATTTACCATGCCAGAGTTTTAGCAAACAGGCCCAGGAAATCGCGATGGGGACGCGTGCGCGCGGCCGTGCCACGCATGGGCGCGGCGGCGGTCGCGCGGGACCTGCCTTCGCTTCAGCGCCGCCGAGCCAGATCGCGGTTTCCGGTCCAGCCGTTGCCGATCGCTCCGCCGCGCATCATTTCGAAGAGAAGACGGGCACGTCCCCGTGTCGCATATTTTTGTTCAAGCGCCGCCATTTGCCAGATAAGATGTAGCCTGGCAAGCTTATCGTTAAAATGGCCAAAATAGTGCCGGCGATGATATCGATGAAATAGTGTCCTCCCATGGCGGGAGCGGACAAGATGATGAGCAGATTTAAAGCCAGCAATGGGATTTTGAGGATGCGCAATGGCCTTGCGGCGTAGGCACATAGCACGGCGAGGACGGTGTGGAAGGAAGGAAAGATCACCAGGCCTTGATTGTTTAACGGGTTGATGGTGCATAAAGCGCCATTGCGCAAATCGGCCCATTGGGCAACGTAACCGGTGGTGGAGGCTACGGGGAGGTGGTAGTAGACAAAAGCGCCTGCGGCAGGGACGAGTGTCCCAATAGCTAAGGCGGCAATTGTTGAAACGATGAACCAGAGTAAAAATGCCCTTGCCTGGTTGTGGTGGCCGAGCAGTTCCAGGGCGAAGAACAGGATCAGCGTCTCCGGGCCAAGGCTCATGTAAACTGCGTGGGCGCTGGCTTCGATGGCGGGGTAACGGGTGACCCACAGGTACATATCAAGCCAGTTCAATCCGAGCGCGCGATCGGCTGTTGCCAGCGCCTCATCCCATCTGGGCAGGGGCAGAATACCGGTGAGGATGTAACTCAGAATTGAAACGGCATTGGTGAACAGCACCAGCGCGAGAACGGTGCGGGCGAGATGGGCTAATCTATGGGTTGTTCGGGGGAAACTTCTCCACCGGCAGCAAATCACAAGGACCACGGCCAGAGGGATCAACCCAGCGAGGATCCTCAGTTGCGAGGAGGCTTCCAGGCGAAAGGAGGTTTCCGCTAGAAGGATGGCATCGGCGACAGCGACCACCAGGATGATGGGGATGATGGCCCAATCTATGGGCATCGAGGCAACTCCATGCAAGTTTAATGGATAGCGGCGGCGGCGGCGAGCCAGATCGCGGTTTCCGGTCCAGCCGTTGCTGATCGCTCCGCCGTGCATCATTTCGAAGCGAAGACGGGCGCGTCCTCGTGTCGAATATTTTTCTTCAAAGGCCCCCATATGCCGCTTAAAATGTACCCACGCAGGCTTATGGTCAAAGCCGCCAAAATAATGCCGGCGATGATATCGATGAAATAGTGCCCCCCATGGCGGGAGTGGACAAGATGATGAGCAAATTTAACGCCAGCGATGGATATCTGAGGATGCGTAACGGCCGTGCGGCGCAGGCACATAGCACGGCGAGGACGGTGTGGAAGGAAGGAAAGATCACCAGGCCTTGATTGTTTAACGGGTTGATGGTGCGTAAAGTGCCGTTACGCAGGTCGGCCCATTGGGCAACGTAACCGGTGGTGGAGGCTACCGGGAGGTGATGGTAGACAAAAGCGCCCGCGGCAGGGATGAGTATCCCGATACCTATGGTGGCAATCCCTGAAACCATAAACCAGAGTAAAAATGCCCTTGCCTGGTTGTGGTGGCCGAGCAGTTCCAGGGCGAAGAGCAGGATCAGCATCTCCGGGCCAAGGCTATTGTATAATGCGCGCGCGCTGGCGTCGATCGCAGGGTGACGGGTGAGCCACTGGTACATATCAAGCCAATTCAGTCCGAGCGCGTGATCGGCGGCTGCCAGTGCCCCATCCCATCTGGGCAAGGGCAGAATACCGGTGAGGATGTAACTCAGAATTACACCGGCATCGATGAACAGCGCCAGCGCGAGAACGGTGCGGGTGAGATGGGCTAATCTGTGGGTTATTCGGGGGAAACTTCTCCACCGGCGGCAAATCACAAGAACCACGGCCAGAGGGATCAAGTCAGCGAGGATCCTCAGTTGCGAGGAAGCTTCGAGGCGAAAGGAGGTCTCCGCTAGGGTTAAGACCTAATTAACCATGTTTTGATTCAAGGGTTTGGTCAAACGGTTTGGAGGCCAAGGCCATGAATG
>QHBR01000016.1 GCA_003244015.1 Hyphomicrobiales bacterium
CTTCGGCGCTCTCGAAAACTAACCCGCCCGTGCTCTCCAAAAGTGACCCAGGCAGTCTGACCTGACCCCACGCCGCAGAGTCTGCGCGTGATGACGACGATAAATCATCACGATGCCAGAGGCCCGGAAGAGACCATGCACGATCTGCCGCCGGTGGTTCCGGCCGGATCCGCGAGTAGGAGTCCGACAACGGGCCTGTCACGCGCCGGGCTGTCAGACGGCCCGCCGACAGAAAACGCAGGCGAGTTGGCTCGGTCGGAACACGGGCTATGCCATTGCGTGGCGGCTTGACCGGCGCGCGACGCAGCCCCAACAACCGCCGGAACCGCTGCGATTGCCAGCGCCGCTGAACCAACTTCCCTGGGATGTCGCGAAAGACCAGTTCGGCGTGCAAGGCGCTGATTTCATTGGCATTATGGGAGCACTAATCGTCCGCACCGCGAAAGATCAGTTCCAGTCATATCTGATTGATCCTACCGGACTTCCGGGCACATTTCGCCTTCCCTCTGAAAAGACCCGTCGCGCCTTCGAGCATACTGAGTCCCGAGCAGGCGACGATGCAACTGGAGTTTCACCAACTGGACCGGCGATGGGAGCATCTGCGGGTCCGCGAGCCGCACCGGCAGCGCCGGCTGCTGGCCTCACTGGCTGAGAGCGGGCAGCAGACGCCCATCGTGGTGGTGATTGCCAAAGACAACCCCGAACGCTACTTGGTGATCGACGGCTACAAGCGCATCGCCGCGCTGGAACAACTGCGCCGGGACACGGTCGAAGCCACGGTCTGGGCAATGAGCGAAGTCGAAGCTCTGGTGCTGTCAAGGTCGCTGCGCTTCAGCCCACCGGAAAGCGCGCTGGAACAAGGCTGGTTGTTGGTGGAGATGGAGCAACGCTTCGGCTGCTCGCCGGACGAACTGGCGCGCCGCTTCGACCGCAGCGCGAGTTGGGTATCGCGGCGGCTGGGGCTGGTAGAGGTACTACCGGAAACGATCCAGCAGCAAGTGCGCGAAGGCAAGCTCGCTGCGCAGGTGGCGATGAAGTATTTGGTGCCGGTGGCGCGCGTCGATGCGAGCCACTGCGAGCGGATGGCGGCCGTTTTCGTCGAGCACCATTGCGATACGCGGCAGGCCGGGCAACTCTACACGGCGTGGCGCCAAGGTACACGCGTGGTCCGCGAGCGCATTCTCGCCGAGCCGGAACTGTTCTTGAAAACGCAGAGGCAAGCACCGGCGGCGAAGCCGGCAGTCGAACAAGTCGCGCGCGATCTGGAGATGGCGACGGCGATTCTGAAGCGAGTCAGTCGGCGACTCGGCGATGCCATGGCGGAGATGAATGGCGCACAACAGGAACAGACGCAACATCGGATTGAAAATGCGCGCCGGGAACTCAACCGGATGGCGGAGCGAATCGGAAAGGAGCAGGAGACGAAACATGCTGAGCCAGGCACAGCGAACCGCGATTCTGGAACTGAGTGCGAAGGGAGTAAGCCGGCGGGAGATCGCGAGCGTATTGAAAGTGTCGCGCTTGACCGTGCGCAAAGTTCTGCGTTCGAACACCACGAGCGTGCCGGAGATCCAGCGGGCGGAGAAAGCCGAACCATACCGCGAACAGATCCTCGACCTTTTGGTTTCCTGCAAGGGGAATCTCGTGCGAGTCCATGAGGAACTGGCGGCGAGCGGAGCGGCGCTGTCGTATCAGGCGCTGACGGGGTTCTGCCGCAGGCAGGGCATCGGGCAAACGCGGATCGTGCCCGCGGGCCAGTATTACTTCGAGCCGGGCGTGGAGATGCAGCACGACACGTCCCCACACGAAGTCGAAGTGGGCGTTAGGAAGTACAAGGCGCAGACCGCGTCGGCGGTGTTGTGCTATTCGCGCCTGCTGTTCTTCCAGATCAACCCCACCTTTCAGCGTTTCGACTGCAAAGTGTTTCTCACCGATGCGCTGCGCTATGCGGGCGGCGCGCCCGAACGGGTCATGATCGATAACACGCATGTGGTGGTGTTGCGCGGCACGGGGCGCGAGATGATCCCGGTGCCGGAGATGGAAGCGTTCGCGGAACGCTTCGGGTTCCGCTTTGTGGCACACCAGATCGGCGATGCCAATCGTTCGGCGCGCGTGGAGCGCCCGTTTTCCTTCATCGAAAACAACTTCCTTGCCGGCCGCACGTTCGCCAGTTGGGAGGATCTGAATCAACGGGCGCGCCAGTGGTGCGATCGCGTCAACGCAACTTACAAGAAACATATCCGCGCCGTGCCGCGCGAACTATTCGCCGTCGAGCGCCTGCATCTGAAACCACTGCCGGCGTGGATTCCCGAAGTGTATCGGCTGCATCAGCGCACGGTGGACGTGGAAGGCTACGTCTCGGTGAACTCGATTCGTTACTCGGTGCCGGTGGCTTGGATCGGGCGGAGGGTGGAGGCGCGCGAGACGCGAGACAAGCTCGAGATCGAACTCGACGCGCGCCACATCGTCACGCATGATCGCGCACTGACGCCCCTGCATCAACGGATCACGCTCTCCGAACATAAGCCACCGCGTGGGGAAGGGGCCAGACGTGACCCGCATCCGGAAGAACAAGCACTCGTGACCGCAGCGCCGGAGATCGCCCCCTATGTGGCTGCGCTGAAGCAGAAGGGCCGCAAAGTAGTGGCTCTTGCCCTGCGGCAACTGTTGCGGTTGCTCCGGGACTATCCGCGTGAGCCGTTCCTGGCCGCGGTGCACGAAGCCGCCCGTTATGGGCTCTATGACCTCGACCGCCTGGAACGAATGATTCTGCGCCGGGTGGCGCGCGATTACTTTCTGCTGCTCGATACGGATTCCCATGACTGAAGAGCTGGAACAACTGCTGAAGAATCTCAAGCTGCGGCGCATGCTGAGCGTCTACGACGAACAGATGCGCGCCGCCGAACAAGCGCAGTCCTCTTACTCGGAGTTTGTCGCCGGGCTATTGCGTGCGCAATGGCACGAGCGGCAGGAAAGCGCTCTGGAATGGCGCATTCGGCGGGCGAATCTGCCGGAACGCTGGTCGCTGGAATCGTTTCCCTGGGTGCGCCAGCCTGGCGTGAATCGCAAGCAAATGCGCGCCTTTGCCGAACTCGACTTCGTCGCCAAACACGAGAACCTGGTGTTGACTGGACCGACTGGCGTGGGCAAAACGGGGCTGGCTTGCGGACTCCTATTGAAGGCGTTGCAGAACGGCCACCGCTGCCAGTTCATCCGCGCGCAGGATCTGTTCGACGAAATGTACGCCTCGCTGGCCGACCGCTCCACGCGGCAGTTACTGAATCGCCTGGCCCGGCTGGACGTCCTGTTGATCGATGAGCTCGGATATTTAAATCTCAAACCCGAACAGTCGAACACGTTTTTCAAGCTCATGGAGGAACGCTATCATCGCCACTCGACAATCATCACGACGAACTTGGTGTATGACGAGTGGCACAACTTTCTCGGCAACAAATCGATGGTAGACGCACTGCTGAGCCGAGTGCGGCATTACTGCCACACGGTGACCATCAACGGCCCTTCGCTGCGCGCCCCGCAAGGCTGAACTCATGGATGGCCGACCGCTGGATCAGCGCGAATACGTGCGCCGGCTTCTCGATGCTTATCGTACAACCCCAGGCACTTCGGGAATGGTGCGTCGTCCGGACCGAGTGTTTGCGGTCCAACTGCACGAACGTGGAGTCCCGCTGGAGACAGTCGAGAACGCGTTCATTCTGGCAGCGGCGCGGCGAATGATCCGTCCTGCCGGAGCGGCGCCGCTGGGTACGATCCGCTCATTGGCCTACTTTTCACAGGTGATCGAAGAGGTGCTGCAACTGAAGGTCGGCACGGAATACTTTCAATACCTCCGCCTGAAACTCCAACGCTCCTCTTCGGCGCGATAGAAGCACCACTCCCCAAACGCCCCCAACGCAACGCGCCTGCGGCGCGGATGATATCGCCGCGTCCCCTCGCGAAAACGATCGCACCCCTGCGGCGTGGATGATGAATGCCCGTTCCGCTCCCGATCCGGTTCCCGGAACGGGTCATTTCAAGAGAGCGCTAACGGGTCACTTCTCATGAGCAGCGAAG
>QHBR01000007.1 GCA_003244015.1 Hyphomicrobiales bacterium
GAATATTTTTCGAGGTGCCCTGAAGTTTATCGCGTGCTCGCCCCCGGCGGGCGCTACCTGTTCAATGTTTGGGACTCGCCTCGGTATAACCCGTTCGGTCGCCCAGGAATTTGGTGCTGGTGCCGGCCGGATGCCCCTCCAGGCGATCATATTTTCGGCGCGCAAACCCGCGTGACAGCCACGGCCAGTCTCGCCCCGGCGAGTCGTCCGACAATTTAGCAATTGGAGGTTGCCCCGAAACGCAAGCATCGCGGCCCGCGTCAATAGGCGCGGTTGACGCAGAAATCGATGACGTCGCTCAGCGCGAATTTCCACGGCGAGGCAGGAAACAGTTCTAGGGCGTCGCGCGCCATCGCGCCATAATGACGGGCTCGCTCGATGGTGTCGGCGAGCGCGCGGTGCTTGTGCATGGTTGCGATCGCGGTCTCGAGGTCGCCCTCCGCGATTTTGTTTTGCTCCAGGGTGCGCCGCCAGAACTCCCGTTCCTTTTGCGAACCGCGCCGGAACGACAGAACGACCGGCAAGGTTATCTTCCCTTCCCGGAAATCGTCGCCGATATTCTTGCCGAGTTTGGCCGATGTTCCGCCGTAGTCGAGCGCGTCGTCGATGAGCTGGAACGCGATACCGAAGTTCAGGCCATAGCCGCGGCAAGCCACGATCTCGGGCTTCGGCCGCCGTCCGAGCAGGGCGCCGACCTCTGCGGCGGCGCCGAACAAGGCGGCCGTCTTGGCACGGATCACCGCGAGGTAATCGTCTTCGCTCGTCGCGGTATCCTTGGCGGCGGAAAGCTGCATGACTTCGCCTTCGGCGATGACAGCGGCCGCGGACGAGAGCGTATCGAGGCAGGGGAGCGAGCCCACCTCGACCATCATTTTGAAAGCCTGGCCGAGGAGGAAGTCGCCGACGAGAACGCTCGCCTCGTTGCCCCATAGCATGCGCGCCGCGAGCTTGCCCCGGCGCATGTCGCTCTCGTCCACGACGTCGTCGTGGAGCAGAGTGGCGGTGTGCATGAATTCCACCGCAGCAGCGAGCTTGATATGTCCCGCCCCGGCATAGCCGCAAAGCCCGGCGGTCGCCAAGGTCAGCATCGGACGCAGCCGCTTGCCGCCCGACGAAATCAAATGGTTGGCGACTTCGGGGATCATTGAAACATCGGAGGCCGCGCGGGAAAGGATCGTCTGGTTGACGCGTTCCATATCCTGCGCCACCAAGACGAGGAGCCCGTCGATGCCGGGCTCCTGCAGTTGTTCTTCGAGGGGGATGACAACGCCCAAGATTGAATTCTCCGAATATCGGCGGCACTCATTAGGGCGCGGCTTAGCGCTTCTATTAGGGCGCGGCTTGGCGCTTCGCAACTAGGAGCGCGATCCGGCCGGTCGCGCCGGATCTATTTTCCCACGCCAAGGGCTGGCGGGCAAACCCTAGACTGCTTTAATGCCCAGCATGGAACAAATGCCAAGGCAAGCTCCGCGCGGGACTGATAAAAAGCCCGAAATCGTCACACAATGGGTTGCCGAGTCGCGCGCCGGTTTTGGCGCCATCGCGATTCTGTTGGAGGCGGATTGATCGAGCTTCTGCGCACCAACGATCTTGTGTTGATTTCGCGGGTTGAAGCAATTCTCGCGGAAATCGGCCTCGCGGTTTTCGTCGCCGACCGGCATATGGGGGCGCTCGAAGGATCGTTGTCCTTTTTGCCGCGCCGGGTGCTTGTCGCGGAATTGCGCGATGGCTGAGGCAGTTGGCGATCGCCTGCCCCCGGTCGTCGCCGATGCGTTTCTCGGCGGCCGGCTCCTGCTTCGTCAGCCGGCCGAAGGCCACCGTTGCGGCACCGACGCCGTGCTTCTCGCAGCGGCGGCTCCGGCCGATTTTTCCGGCCTTGCCATCGACGTTGGCGCCGGCGTTGGCGCCGCCGGTTTGGCCCTAGCGGTGACGCGGCCCGGCGCGCGCATAGGCCTCTTGGAGAATGACCCCTTCATCGCTGGATTGGCCCGCGCGAATCTTCTGCAAAATAAGCTCTCGGACCGAGGCCATGTCCTTGAAGGCGATCTTTTGTCGAAGGCGAGCAGGCGCGGCGCGGGCTTGCGCGATGAAAGCGCCGGTCTCGTCATTACCAATCCGCCTTTTCTCGATCCGGGCCGGGCGCGGCTTTCGCCGGACCCTCGAAAGCGGCGCGCGCATGCCATGCCCGGCGAGGGCGCGCTTGCCGCCTGGATCGTGGCGTCGCTGGCGTTGGTCGCGCCCGGCGGATTATTTATTCTGATTCATCGTCCGGACGCCTTGCCTCTAATCCTGCAAACCCTGGCGGGGCGCGCCGGCGGTATCGCGGTACTGCCGGTTTATCCGCGGCGCGAGACCAAGGCAGGGCGCATTCTCGTGCGCGGGAAAAAAGGCGGCCGCGCGCCGCTCGCGATCGCGCCGCCGCTCGTCCTTCACGATGGAGAGGGTTTCACCGAAGCCGCCGAAGCCATCCATAGAGGCGCGGCAATGATCGAATGGTGAACCGCAAGGGTGTTGCCTAACCTGTCGCACGCGAGCCTTCGCTCGCACGAAGACACCCGATGTCCTTCAAAGCAAGCCGAGCCGTGCAACGCCTACTTGCATGGCCAGCAACAAGACTGGGCGGGACGTCGCGAGGCGAGCGCACCTGAACGACAATCGTCCGATCCTAGAGCGTTATCCACTGTGACGGAATCGTAGAGGATTCCCAAATTGGCATTGGTGTGATTCAAAATTCTGGCTGGA
>QHBR01000292.1 GCA_003244015.1 Hyphomicrobiales bacterium
GGGACTTGAACCCGCGACCTCCGGCGTGACAGGCCGGCGCTCTAACCAACTGAGCTACTCCCCCGCGGCGCGGCGTCGCAACGGCCGCACGGGAGACCTGCCGGATAGGATAGGCGAAAGGCCAAGTCAAGCGCGAAGGAATCGGGTAACGGCTAGCGGTCCTGCAGACCCTCCCGAGTTCACGCACTTTCCGCCGCAATTTCTAACGTCGCGTGGCGCGGATTTCAGCGATCGACCAACAGGCGGTAGCCGGCGCCTCGGGAGGTTTGCAAATGCAGCGGATTGGCTGGGTCGCGCTCGATCTTGCGGCGCAGCCGGTTGACCTGAACATCGACTGTCCGCTCGTTGGCGGCGACGCCGGAACCCGCGAGGGTTTCCCGCGCCACCGTTTCGCCTGCGTTCTCCGCCAGAAGCCGCAGCATCTCGCGCTCCCGGTCGGTCAGCCTTACGATCTCGTCGCGCTGGCGCAGTTCGCCGCGGCCAAGATCGAAGCTGAAATCGCCAAACCGCACCGACGCTGGCGGTCCCGCGACAGCGCGCGGCGTCGCGCGGCGCAGAATCGAGGCGATCCGCAAGGCGAGTTCGCGCGGCTCGCAGGGCTTGCCGAGATAATCGTCGGCCCCGGTTTCCAGACCGCGCACCCGGTCGTCCGCTTCGCTCCGCGCGGTCAGCATCAAAATCGGAACGCGCGCCAGTTCCGTGGCGCCGGCCCGCAGCCGCGCCGCGAAAGAAAAACCATCCTCGCCCGGCATCATGACATCGAGGACGATCAGATCGAAGGAGAGACTCTTGAGGCGGGCCATCGCTTCCGCGGCATCCGCGGCGGTCGTGACGCGATACCCCTCTTCGCTCAGCACGCGAGACAAAAGCGCCCGGATGCGCCGGTCGTCATCGACAATCAGAAGATGCGCGGCATTGTCGGCCGGTGCGCCCGGCGCCGGAGTACCATTCGATGAGTCATGCGATTCTTGGCTCACCGTTGCCGCCCCGCGGCCGGGCCAGCGCCAGACATCGCGGCAACCTTGTCCCGCCCGCCCGCGTCGACCATGGCGAGGAGAAAGTCGATCGCCTGCGCGCGCGCGCCCTCCGGACGCTCCCCGAACACAAGTGCGAACCGTCTCGACTGCTGAAGCGCGACATCCAGCGCAAGAGCCTCGCCGCGCGCGGTTGGAAACAATTGGCGCTGGCGGCGGTCCTTCATGCCTGGGCGTGCCTCGACATAGTCCCGGCCGATCAATTCCTTGAGGACGGGATTGAGACTCTGCTTGGTGATTTTCAAAATGTCTAGCAATTCGGCGATGGTGAGCCCCGGTCGTCTCGCGACAAAATGCAAAACGCGGTGATGCGCACGGCCAAATCCGAGCGAAGCCAGCAGATGATCGGCATCGCCGGCAAAGCGATAGGCGAAGAACATAAGCTCGATCAATTCGAACATCGGCGCGCCCGGTCCGGCGGCGGCCGCGAAAGGAGGCCTCTCCGCGACGTTTTGCGAAACGTCCCGCCTGCGAGCTATCAGCGTCACGTGAGCGGCCTTTTATGTCAGCACTGTTGACATATTTCAGGAAGATTCGTACACGTCAAGCCCCCGCCCGGCGGCGGTTTTTTCAATAAGGCCCATGGTTTTGTGATCCCCGCCCCGCCATATTAGGCTTACCATCAATGGCCGCGCATTTCTGCGAAACCTCACCGCGGGCCCGGCCATAAGCCCAGGAGTGAGCAATGTCCGCTTTGCCCTTCGACCAGCGCGACGGGTTCATCTGGATGAACGGCAATCTGGCCGCCTGGAAGGAAGCCAAGCTTCATGTGCTTTCCCACGGTCTGCATTATGCCAGCTGCGTCTTCGAGGGCGAGCGCGCCTACGGCGGCCGGATTTTCAAATCGGCCGAACATTCGGAGCGGTTCAGAGCCTCGGCGGAGCTGCTCGATTTCGAGATTCCTTATTCGGTGGCGGAACTCGACCGGGCCAAGCAGCTTGTCGTCGACAAGAACAATCTGCCAAACTGCTACGTCCGCCCGATTGCCTGGCGCGGCAGCGAAACGATGGCGGTCGCGGCGCAGAACTCGACGATCAACATCGCCATCGCCGTCTGGGACTGGCCGAGCATGTTCGACATCGAGCAAAAAATGCAAGGGATCAGGCTTGACATCGCCGATTACCGGAGGCCCGATCCGATGACCGCGCCCGCCCGCGCGAAGGCCGCCGGGCTCTATATGATCTGCACCATCTCAAAACATCGCGCCGAGCGGCGCGGTTATGCCGATGCGATAATGCTCGATTGGCAGGGGCGGGTCGCGGAATGCACAGGCGCCAATATTTTCTTTACCGCGAAGGGCGCGATCCACACGCCGATCGCCGATTGCTTCCTCGACGGGATCACGCGGCGCACCGTGATCGACCTCGCGAGGAGGCGCGGCATCGAGGTGATCGAGCGCCGCATCATGCCGGAAGAGCTCTCCGGCCTCGAGGAATGTTTTATCTCCGGCACTGGCGCCGAGGTCACCCCCGTTTCGGAAGCAGGCGCTTACAAATTCACGCCGGGCGCGATATCCCGCGCGATGATCGACGATTATTCCGCCGAGGTTCGGCCAAAGCAAAAGGCGGCGTGAGACGCGAGGAGATCGCCCGTCCCACCCGCCCGCTCCGCATATTACCCGATCATAGCCAGTTCGGCGACTTCCGGCATTCCGCCGAGCATGATGGCTCACGCAGTGGGCCTTGCAAATGGCAGTGGGCGCGAAGCCGTCGATTAGACCATAATCTCCGTTCCCCGCGCCCCCTATTGAGGGGGTGACAATCCTCGCCAAAACGGCCAAATGGAGCGAATCAAAGCGTTCAATCCCCGATCATCTGAGGGATACCGGCTTAGATGATTTCTTAGAAGGAGACGGGATATGCCGGATGTACCCTTCATGGATCCAGATCGAAAACAATCCTTGGGATGTCGCGCCGCACAACATCAATCGGATGACCGGGCAGACCATAGAGGACATGACCGGACAGGCGCCGGTCGAGAAAACGCTGTTTTCACCGGTGACCCGCGTTAAGAAGAGCCGCAAGATGTTCATGCCCTTGAGTGAGGACGCACTCATCCTGCGGCGCTATACCGAAAATTGGGCGGCGCCGGACGATCGCAAGGTAAACCCTTGGGATCTCAACGAGCCGGATCCCACCGATAACGGGACGATGGGGACCATCCCGGGCGCCGTCATCGAGTGCAACGAAGTCGACCAGGTGTTCGTCCATTTCCGTAACTTCGACTGCCGATCCGGCAAAACCTTGAAGCAACGCACCCACAGCCTGCATGCGCACGGCTTCGCCTGCGCGCCGACGTCCGACGGCGCTTACCCGCTCTCGCCGGTCGCTTCCCCGGTCTCGAAAGACGTTCCAGGTCAGCCCGTCGGCCCCGAGGCTAAAGTTTGGGGCTTGGTTGAGGTCACGGGATTCAAGAAGGGCGACCGCGTCCCGCCTGGCGGAACCTTCATCTACAACTGGTACACCTTCCACTGGCCGTCGACCGCCGGCGTGTGGCTGTACCACGACCATTCGATTTTCGACATGGAGAACGTCCAGCAGGGCGCAATCGGCATCATCGTGATCCACGAGCCAAAGGATCCCGAGGACGACACGGATCTCGATCTCCATCTCCCCGGCGGATTGTTCAACGGGCTTCCTACGGTCACGAGTTGCCTCCCGATTCCGATTCGGGTGCCGATCCTGCCCCATCAGCTCGACACGCTGGGGCTGCATGGGAACGTGCCTCACCCGCACGGTGGGATGCCCATGGCCACGCCGGCCCAGGCCCCGGCCGCCGCGGCGAGCGCGGGCCCAGAACCCGACCAGGCCGACCCTGTCGCAGCGCTCATCGTCAAGGACGGCGATCACTTGCTCGAACTCAGTCCAGATTTCACGCGCGTCAGCCGCTTCTGCTTCACGTTTTATCGGCCGCCCCCCGCGAAGGCGAGGTATCTGCAGCTCTTTCACGATCTCGGCAATGCCTCGATGTGCATCAATGGCCGGAAGTACCTGGGCAATACCCCCACGCTCGTTGCCGGCCTGAACACCAGGATGCGTTTCGGCGTGGTCGGAATGGGGAGAGGCGACGGTATCCACACTTTCCACCTGCACGGGCATCGTTGGATCGTTCCCGGTCCGGATGGCAATGACTCAACGATCATTGAAAGAAGCGCCCAAGTCAAGGCCGTCTCTCAATTTGAGGACACGCGGGCCTTCGGTCCGGCCAACTCCTTCACGTTCAAGATCAACCAGGGCTCGTTTATGGGCTCGTTCTTAAAGGAGAACCCGGATCTGGGGCCAGGCATCGGCGAATGGCACATGCACTGCCACGTCTTGGACCACATGATGGGCGGCATGATGGGCTCGCTCCTCGTGATCAATGGCGGCGAGCTAGTTACGGCCCTGCCGGTCGGCGAGAAGCGCGAAGACGATCGAATCAAAATCGGCGGATTGGACGACTTGACCGTGCATATCAAGGGTATCGAGTTCTTCCCCAAGACATTGATGGTTTCGGCGGGCCAAACCGTCACTTGGAATTGGGAAGGTGACAATCACTCGACCACATCCGACACCGGGGTCTGGAACTCCGGAGTTCATAATAAGCCATTCACCTTCACCCGCACGTTCACCGCCGCGGACTCCGGAAAAACCTTCCCCTATTTCTGTTCGATCCACGGCGGACCGGGCGGAGCCGGTATGTCCGGCAGCATCATCGTAATGTAGGAGCCGATCCAAGAACTTGTTGAAAAACATCACCGCTCGGGACCGGCCGCGCTGTCGTGCCAGCGGCTAAGCAAATAGAAAGACAATGCGGAAAGCGCCGCGAAAATCGCGATGCCGGTAGCCGAGATCAATGCAAGCGCCGCGAACATGCGCGGGATGTTTAAACGATAGCCGGCTTCCGAGATGCGGAACGCGAGGCCAGCCCCTTTGCCCGCGTTGCCCGCCGCGAGTTCGGCGACGATCGCGCCGATGAGCGCCAGGCCGCCGCCGATCTGCAAGCCCCCGAGAAAGTAAGGCAAGGCGGCGGGCAGCCGCAAATGCAAGAGCGTTTGCCAGCGCGTCGCGCGATAGAGCTTGAAGAGATCGACGAGATTGCGGTCTGCCGAGGCGAGCCCGAGAGCGGTATTCGACAAAATGGGAAAAAAGGCGACGAGAAAAGCGCAGACGAGTACCGCCGCCGGCGCTTCGAGATAGATCAAGAGCAAAGGCGCGATGGCAACGATCGGCGTCACCTGAAGCACGATCGCAAAAGGCAAAAACGAGCGCTCCACCCACTTCCATTGGGTGAACAATATCGCGAGGCCAACCCCGCCGATGACGGCCGCGAGAAGCGCGCCAAATGTGGTTTTCAGGGTCACGAGCAAGGCGGGGAACAGCGTGGCCCGGTCGGTGAAAAGCGTCTCAAACACGAGCGATGGCGACGGCAAAATGTATGCGGGCACGTTCATCGCCCGCACATAGGCTTCCCAGGCCGCGACTACGCCCGCGAAGACCAAGACCGGCGGGCCGTAGCGAGCCGCCCATCGCGGCGGGGTCACGCCAAATGATTTCATGTTAAATCCTCATCCTTCGCGCCTTGCAGCGCCCGCGAGGCCTGCGCGCAATAATGCGCGTAGACAGAACTCGTCCGAAAGGCCGTTCCGCGCACTGAGGGGGCGTCGATTGCAATCTCCGCGGCGACGCTGCCGGGTCCCCCCGCGATCACCGCGATCCGGGTCGAAAGATAGACGCTCTCGAAAACCGAATGCGTAACGAAGACGATTGTCGTCCCGAGCTCGCCCTGCAAGGCCAACAAGTCGTCGTTGAGCTTGAACCGCGTGATCTCGTCGAGCGCCGCGAAAGGTTCGTCCATCAATAGAACCAAAGGGCGCAGGACGAGCGCGCGGGCGATGGAGGCGCGCATGCGCATGCCCCCCGAAAGCTCGCGCGGAAAAGCCCGGCCGGAAGAGGCAAGCCCAACGAGCGCCAAGGCCTCTTCCACCGCGGTCGTGGCCTTCCGCCGCGGCGACCCCCGCAATCGCAGCGGCAGGAACACATTGTCGAAGACGCTCGCCCAGGGCATTAGGGTTGGGTCCTGGAACACAAAGCCGATTTTTCCGCGATCGAGCGAAAAACCTCGGGCGAGCGCGCCGGATGAGAGATTGTCGAGACCGGCGATGAGCCGCAGGATCGTCGATTTGCCGCACCCCGATGGGCCGAGCAGGGTCAAAAACTCACTCCCCCGCACATCGAGGTCGAGGCCTGCGAGCGCGACCGTCCCGTTCTTGTAGATCTTGCCGGCATTTTGGAAGGAGACGAGAGGCTTTGTCATCGGCGAACAGCAGGGACGCATTGGCCAAACCGCGCCGTTCCAGTTCTATGAGAAAAGGTACTTGAACACGTCATAAAGAAATGGCCCCATAACAGCCAAAAATATTGCCTCCAAAACACCCCTGCGGCGAAATCGAGATGACAACTCTGAGTCCAGGTCAACTTTTGGAAACACCCATCTCGAGTAAGAGGACAATCCTCTGAATAACGCAAGTGCAGCCAGAAAAACATAAACAAATATGGCCGACATAACTATTGATGGAGGCATTGCTTTCTCAAAGGCATTACCAACACGATAGTCTGACCAAATTGCCAGCGGCTATCCTAGAAATATCAGAATGATGTCGTATATTGCAGTACGATGGAGCCAATTCGTGTTTGAATTTCGATCGGAAAAAACTGCGTAATTTAGGGTGAATTGACGTAAACCACGAGTCATTGTCGGCATAGATCTTCAACTTACTCTTATTTGGCGCCGGCTGCGTAGGCAACCCGCTGAAGTCAAAGATCTGCGGGCACGAAAAATCAAACAGAGCCACGACCTAGCCTTCGGCATATTTCCACGGCCGTGCAAAATGCTTTACCTTGCATTCGAAACCTTCGTTTTGGAGCCCCGCCATGCCACATCCGCGAGTGAATGGCATTCCGCCCAACAATTCGCCGCGAGCGGAACGCTACGAAGCCGGCCGGGAGCTGCGCAAACGCGTGGCGCTTGAAACCCATGCCGGTTGCCCCCAGGCATCCGGCCGCGACCCAGTCGCCATTCTAGCCCTGACCGACGGCGCGCGTATCCCCGAACTGTTGACGATCCGGTACGCGCGCATGCTGCAGTCGCCCTTCACCTTCCTGCGCGGCGCCGCCGCCGTGATGGCCCATGATCTCGCGACTCTTCCCCCGCTCGGCGCCCATGTGCAGGCCTGCGGCGATTGCCACTTGATGAATTTCGGAGCTTTCAACTCGCCGGAAGAACGCGTCCTCTTCGACATCAACGATTTCGACGAGACACTGCCCGGCGTCGATTTCACGGTGGACCTGAAGCGGCTCGCGGCCAGCGTCGCGGTGGCCGCTCTCGATGCGAACATGCCGGACAAAAAGGCGCGCGGTCTCGCCAAAGCCACGGCGAAATCCTATCGCGAATTCACCCTCGAACTCGCCACCAAGACGCCGCTCGAAGTCTGGTACACGCGGATGGATCTCGACTAAGAGGTCACGCGGATCGCCGATGGTAAACTGCGCGAAAAAATTTTCTCCACCTTGGTGAAGGCAAAAAAAAAATTGGCGGGCGACGATAATTTTCCACATCTCGCGACGACGAAAGCGGGCGTTGCCCATATCGAGGACCGCCCGCCCTTGATCTATCATTTCGATACAGCGGCAACTAAGGGCCATAAGATTCACGCGCATTCCGCGTTCGCCAATTACCAAGGCTCCCTCCTGCCTGAACGGCGCGTCCTGGCAGAGCGCTACACGCTCACCGACCGCCTTCAAGGCCGTCGGCGTCGGCAGCGTCGGCACATTCTGCGCGATCGGACTTTTCATGACGGCGGACGGCGAGCCATTGTTTCTGCAGGTCAAGCAGGCGCTGGCATCGGTTCTCGAAAAGATCGCCGCGCCCCCGCCAGGCATGTTCCATCAAGGATGCCGCGTGGTCGAGGGTCAGCGCGCGATGCAGGCCGCGAGCGATATTTTTTTGGGCGTTACCGAAGACCCAAAAACCAACCGGCATTAGACCCAAAAACCAACCGGCATTTTTACGTCCGCCAGCTCAAGAACCGGCATCTCGGTTCGATCGGCGAGGTCATCGAAGGCAAGGCGCTCGAAGCCTATGCGAACCTTTGTGGCAGGACGCTTGCACGGGCACATGCGCGCAGCGGCGACCCTGCCCTACTCGCGGGCTATATGGGGAAATCGGAAGTGCTCGACGACGCGCTCGCTTCATTTGCGATGGCCTATGCCGCGCTAACAAAGCATGACCATGCCCAACTGAAGGCCGCGATCGACACAAGGACCGGCCTTGCGCGCAAGTGATTTCCTCCGGTCGGCCGCCCGCTATGCGGCACGAGACTTGCGTCCGGACCTCATAGCCGGGCTGGCGCTCGCCGCCGTCGCCCTTCCCTCGCAAATGGCGACGGCGCATCTTGCCGGATTTCCCCCCACCACTGGATTGATCGCTTTCGCGGCCGGGTCGATCGGCTTCGCGGCCATCGGAGCCAATCATTTTCTTGCGGCCCGCGCCGATTCGACCATCGCCCCGATTTTCGCCGGCGGCCTTGCCACCTTGGCCGCCTCCGGAAGCCATGACTATTTCGCTCTTTGCGCAAGCTTCGCACTCATGGCGGGGGGAATTCTTGTCTGCTGCGGCTTATTCCGGCTCGGTTGGATCGCCGACCTCGTATCGAGGCCGGTCACAATCGGGTTCCTGGCGGGCATCGCCGTCCATATTGTGATCTCGCAGCTTCCTCCTCTTCTAGGAATAGCAGCTCCTGAAGGCCGCCTGTTGCAGAAAGCCTTCGTGATCGCGGGCAAGCTTGGCGAGACCAATCGCGTTTCGCTCTGGCTGGGGGCTCTCTGTCTTCGCCGTGACAGTTTGCGCGGAATGGATCAGCCCGCGCATTCCAGGCGCGCTTTTGGGCATCATGGCGGCGACTATCGCGGTCTATTGGTTTGGGCTTGAGCGCGATGGCGTCGCGGTTCTGGGCCAATTACCAGGCGAATTTCCGCGTCTCCACCTCCCCTCGATCGTATTCGCGGACCTCGTTCAAACCACGCCGCTCGCCTTTGTCGTCGCAGCTATCATCATGGTGCAAACCGCGGCAACGACGCGTTCGTTCGTCGCGGTCCCTGGCGCCACCGCCTCCATCAATCGCGACTTTACCGGAGTCGGCGCGGCAAATTTGATGGCGGGCCTCTTCGGCGCATTTCCCGTCAACGCCAGCCCGCCATTGACCGAGATTGTCGCCGAGACGGGAGGACGCAGCAAGCTCGCGGGGCTTACAGCCGCCGCGCTTATCCTTGCCCTCGCCGGTTTCGGTACCACGCTTCTCGCGCAAGTCCCGCTGGCCGCGCTCGCGGGCATTCTGATCTTCGCCGCGATGCGCATTGTGCGCTTGGGCGAGATCGTCACGATTTTCCGGCACGCTTTCGGCGAGTTCATGTTGATCCTTGCGACCGTGACCGCGATCATCGTCCTTCCCGTGGGAACCGGCGTTGCGATCGGCATCGTGCTTTCGCTGTTGCATCGCATATGGTCCACGACCCGCGCCCGTCTCATCACCTTCGAAAAGGTTCCGGGAACTTCGATTTGGTGGCCGCCGGGTCGCGATCTCAAGGGCGAGACGGTCGAAGGGGTGCTGGTCATCGCTTTCCAAGCGCCGCTTTCCTTCCTGAACGCCTATAAGTTTCAAGACAGCGCGCGGCGCGTCGTAAGGCAAAGCCGTACTCCGCTCAATCTCATCGTTCTGGAGGCAAGCAGCATCGTCGAAATCGAATTCACCGCCGCGGAAATTCTCATTGAATTCATTGAATTTTGCGCCCAATCGAAAATCCGCTTTGCCGTTGCCCGCCTCGAATCGGTGCGCGCGGGGGAAGCTTTCGAGCGATTGGGAATCACCAATGCCGTGCATCGGGATCGCTTCTTTCACAGCGTGGACGAAGCGATTAGGATGCTCGCGAAAAAGACGAATGAGTTTCCCGAGGATAAGGAGTAGAAGCCGGGTTGGATGGAGCACCGCGCGGGGCGGGTGGGAGGATTGGCGCGGCGGCCGGCCGCAATCCGCGGCCGCTTGAAGGAGATTGTTTTCATGGGTTTATTCCCGGAATTTCTCGGCGTGGAACACTTGGCTTGTGACGCGCGGCCGCGGCGGAGCGATGCGCGCGCCGCTTTGATATTCGCTTGCGCGCTGGTCTTTGGCGCCGCCGGAAGCCTCGGGCCCATCCCCGGCCCGGCCCTCGCGAGGGGACCTGACTCCCTCGCCGAACTCGCGGACGCGGTCAGCGATGCCGTCGTGAATATCTCGGCGACGCAGACCATGGACGACAAGCACGCCGAGAATGCGCCGCAATTGGAGCCGGGCACGCCCTTCGACGATCTTTTCGAGGAGTTCTTCCGGCGCCACCAGCAGGGCGGCAATGACCGGCAAGATCAAAAACAACGCCAACGCAAATCGAATTCGCTCGGCTCCGGCTTCGTCGTCGATCCATCCGGGGTTGTCATCACCAACAATCACGTCATCGCCGACGCCAATGAAGTGACAATTATTTTCACCGATGGCCAGAAACTGAAGGCCGAAGTGGTTGGCAAGGATGAAAAGGTCGATGTCGCGGTGCTTCGGGTGAAACCTGAGAAGCCGCTCAAGGCGGTGAAGTTTGGCGACAGCGAAAAGATGCGCGTGGGCGATTGGGTGGTCGCCGTCGGCAATTCCTTTGGACTTGGCGGCACGGTCACCGCGGGCATTATCTCGGCCCGCCATCGCAACATCGAGTCGGGTCCCTACGACAATTATTTTCAGACCGACGCGGCGATCAACAAAGGCAATTCCGGTGGACCCTTGTTCAACATGGCGGGCGAGGTGATCGGGATCAATACGGCGATCCTGTCGCCCTCCGGCGGCTCGATCGGGATCGGCTTCGCTACCCCCGCCGCGACGGTTATTCCGGTCATCGATCAATTGGAAAAATTCGGCGAGACGCGGCGCGGCTGGCTTGGCGTACACATCCAAAACGTCGACGATACGATCGCCGAAAGCCTCAATCTCGGCCCGGTGCGCGGCGCGCTCGTCGCCGGAACCGACGACAAGGGGCCGGCCAAGGCGGCGGGTCTCAAGGCCGGGGACGTCATCGTCAAATTCGATGGAATCGAGATCAAGGAGTCGCGCGATCTGCCCAAGATCGTCGCCGCGGCGCCGGTCGGCAAGGATGTCGAAATCGTCGTAATCCGCCAGGGCAAGCAGATCAACAAGACAATCAAGCTCGGCCGCTTGGAAGACAACGACAAGCAGACTTCCCTCGGAGCCAAGCACGGCGAGGCGGGAAAGAAGGCGATCGCCGGCCCTGTCGAAAAGGCGCTGGGAATGGAATTTTCGAGCCTCACGGATGATTTGCGGCAAAAATTCGCCATCAAGAACAGTGTCGCCGCCGGAGTCGTCGTAACCGGCGTCGATCCCGACTCCGTCGCGGCGGACAAACATGTCCAGGCCGGCGATGTGGTCATGGAAATCAACCAGGAACCAGTCAAGGAGCCCGCCGACATCGCCAAGAAAATCCAGGCGCTGAAGAGTGGCGGCAAGAAATCGGCGCTTCTCCTTGTCGCCAACGGTCAAGGAGAAGTGCGTTTCGTCGCGCTCGGCTTGCCATGATGGGCGCGCGGCCCGCCTACCTATTCATCCGATCGCGGCGGACTCGCGCTCCATCGAGAAGCTGGTCCTCGCCTGGACCTGTCATTCCATGGGCCGCGTTCCGCGACCCCTATCAGCCTGCATACGCCCGGCGAATGTGGTGGTATGGCCGCGCAAGATCGCCGGACGCCGTTTCGTGCAGGCTTCAAGGAACTGCGCATTGAGCGCCTCAAAGCTTTCTGCGACGGGAAGCGGCGTCATGAAGTTGCGCGGGACATAACCCCGGCCAGCCCCTCCGCCTTGCCGTTGCCCTTGCCTGGCCTCCTCTGTGATTCGGAAAATCGCGTGCTGGAAGATCTCGGGCGGAAAGCAATAGCCGCCAAAGCTGATTTTGATCATCGTGGATGGTACAGCTGTAGGTCAGTGACGGCAAGCCCACCGGCGACGTGACAAGGCCGTTCCTACCTGCCGGATAACGCTTCGCCGAGGGCTTGCACAAAAGGTCCGAGCTTCGGGGGATGAGCTTCAACCTCCACGACAACACCCAATTCTTCAAGCCTCTTGCTGCATACTGGACCGATGGAAGCGACTAGCGTCTTGTTTAGGTTGGCCCTGAGAGATTCCGTCCGCCCTAGTTGTTCGGCCAAGATAAAAAGATTGCTAGCCTGCGAAGCATTGGTGAATGCTACGGCGTCAATTTCACCCCGCGCCAGGGCATCCATCAGCTCAACAAGGGGTTGCGTGTTTGCCGGCATTGCCCAGCGGTAAGTGGGGACTTCGATCACGGTGGCCCCGCGCGCTTCCAGTGCTTTGTCTAGTTCCACGTTGGGTTCCCCGTAGCGTTGCACGATCACACACTCGCCATTGAGTGCAACCGGTGCAAGCGCCTCCAGGATTTCAGCACTCGTATAAGGCTCCTTGGCGTTGAGATCGATGCGAACGCCACGGGAGCGCAACACCGCCGTGGGCTTCGGGCCGCGTACTACAACCAGTGATTCGGACAACAGCCGCAGGAGCGTTGCAGTGACACCCAGAGCGTCAGTCGTTTCGAACAGCGCCTTGGTACCCACGCCGGTTTGGAAGATGACCACTTTCGCCGGCGTTGCTACCCAATCCTGCAGCAGGCTGGAGATGTAAGCGGTGTCGATGTCGGGCACTTCAGCCAGCGCCGGCGCAGAAAACGGCCGGCCGCCATTCTTGCGCACGAGGCCGCCTAGCTGGTCCCGCACACGATTCTCCAGCAGGGCGACTGTTTTTCCGTTCACTGAATCTTTCCTCTCCGTCGGTCTAGTTAACCGCCATTATGCAGCGCTTTGACCTTTTCGTCATCTCTGTATCAGTTGATTTCAGCGGCTCTGTATCAGTTGATTTCAGCGGCGAATTAAGAGCGCAGCTTTTGCAGAATCCACTGGAACGATTTGTTGGGCGTAACGCGCTGGGATTGCTCATACGCGATGACTCCACCTAGCTATGAGTTGCTTGATGCCCTTGTTCTTGGCGTATTGCCGGTACTCCTTACTCTCGACTGCATAGATACCGGTTTTTTCCCTCTGCGTCGAAGTGAACACCCAAGCCGCAGTTCTTGGGGAGTGACGACGCACGAAGACATGCGTGAGGCTTCGAGAAGAACTCCGCCCATAGCTCATTGCGCCGCGGCTTCAGCCTACTTGCTGAAATGCCGTTGTGCCGGAGATGAGCCGCAAATTGCAGTTCTTCCTGTGTGTAGAAATACGGCTGGGCATCTCGAAAAATACCC
>QHBR01000148.1 GCA_003244015.1 Hyphomicrobiales bacterium
CGAATATTTTTCGAGGTGCCCCGAAGCTTCCCATCCTCTTCCCTGATGTTGACGGCAGCGAAGCGTGAAATACTGATGCTTGCGGAATTAATTCATTTCTTGCAGGAGGGGTCACCTGCGCGCTTGCTAGTCTCGAACGGGGGAGTCGCCAGATTGTCGTCTGGAAACAAGAATCCTCCACTCTGGAAATTCATTGGCTAAGGGGCCCTGGACCGAACGAGCATAATCAATCGCGAAGTTATCGGATTAATGACCGCGGCGCGGTGAGGCGCGTTGAAACAACCGCCCGCTAGCCAGGCTTTCTGAAAACACGCCGACCTGCGAGTGCTCACGCCGCTGGCTCGGCGCCGGGACCGGCGCGCGAACGGGAAGTCGAAAAGCCGCGCGCCAAGATCGGGCAGCTCACGGTGGATGGTTCGACAAGCCGAATGGCAGTTTCATTTGGTTTACCCAATTATATTTATTGAATTGCATAAATTTGAATTGCATAAATTTGAAAAAAACGCGTTATAGAAATTCTATCGACCCTAGGGTGTTTTATGCAAACTCATGAAACGGTTTTGAGCTTTCGCAAAATAGCCCTCGGGTCGAACCGGAAGTTCGGCGTCACCTTTGGCGCTTTTTTTGCCGTCTTGGGACTTTGGCCTTTGCTTCACCAGGCCGGTTCGCCGAGATGGTGGCTGATTGCCTCTTCCGCCGGCTTTCTTTCTGTCGGGCTCCTTGTTCCGGTTTGGCTGACGCCGCTCAATCGCGCATGGTTCAAGCTGGGCTTCGCCCTCAACAAGATCGTTAATCCGATCGTCATGGGGCTTCTGTTTTTCGGAGCCGTCGTTCCGTTCGGTTGGTATCTACGCTGGAAAGGCAAGGACCTGCTCCGCCTGGAGATAAAGCGCGATGCCCCGACCTATTGGATCGAGCGCGAGCCGCCGGGACCGTCGCGAGGAACATTCAATAAACAATTCTAAAAGGAGAGATCCATGTCGATTCTTGCCGAGCTTTTCGAGTTCTTGGGCGCGCGAAAAAAATTCTGGCTCTCCCGCTGCTGGTCCTGTTCTTGATCTTCGGCGGCTTGTTCGTGTTGAGCCAAGGCTCGGTCGTAGCGCCTTTCATCTACACCCTGTTTTGAACGGACTTTGATGCTCGTCCTCGGCATTTCGGCCTTCTATCACGACAGCGCCGCCGCGCTTGTCCAAGATGGCCAGATCATCGCAGCCGCCCAAGAAGAGCGGTTCACCCGCAAGAAACACGACTTGAGTTTTCCCGTCAATGCCATCGCCTATTGCCTCGCCGAGGCCAAGATTCACGATGGCGTAGTCGATCGCGTCGTCTTTTATGAAAAGCCCTTCCTGAAGTTCGAGCGGCTTCTCGAAACCTATCTCGCCTTCGCGCCGCGCGGCTTTGCTTCGTTTCGCAAAGCCATGCCGCTGTGGATCGGGGAAAAGCTATTTCAGCGCGATCTTTTGCTGCGCGAACTCGCGCGAATCGCTCCGGCGCTCGGCGACAAGGCCAAATTGCGCTTTTGCGAACATCATTTTTCACACGCCGCATCGGCCTTTTATCCGGCGCCGTTTACATCGGCGCTGGTGTTGACGATGGACGGCGTCGGCGAATGGGCGACGACCTCGGCCGCGATCGGCCGAGGCTGCGACTTGAAGATCATCAAGGAAATTCATTTTCCACATTCGCTCGGGCTCCTCTATTCGGCATTCACCTATTACACCGGCTTCAAGGTCAATTCGGGCGAATACAAAGTCATGGGCCTTGCGCCCTATGGCAAACCTGCCTATGCGAAAACGATTTTCGAGCATCTGATCGACGTGAAGCAGGATGGCTCGTTCAGGCTGAACCTCGATTATTTTTCTTTCTGCACCGGCCTCACAATGACCGATCATCGGTTCGATGCGTTGTTCGGCGGCTCGCCCCGCCGCGCCGATCAATTGCTCGAACAGCGTCATATGGATCTCGCGGCTTCGATCCAAGCGGTAACCGACGAGGTCGTGCTGCGCCTGGCGCGGTCGCTTTCGACGCAAACCGGGCTGCGGGATCTTTGCCTCGCCGGAGGCGTGGCTTTGAATTGTGTCGCCAATGGCAAAGTTTTTCGCGATGGCTGCTTCGACCGGATTTTCATTCAGCCGGCGGCCGGCGACGCGGGCGGCGCTCTCGGCGCGGCGCTCGCGACCTATTACGATGAAAATCATGGGAGCGAGCGCAAGGCCATCGCGCGCCAGCCGGATGCCATGCAGGGCGCCTATCTAGGACCAAGTTACGCCCAAGCCGATATCGAACGGCGGCTTTCGGAAATCGGCGCCATCTTCACCATTGTCGAAGACGGCGAACTGATCGAAGCGACGGCCATGGCGCTCGCCAACGGGCAGGCGATCGGCTGGCATCAAGGCCGGATGGAATTTGGTCCGCGCGCGCTCGGCAATCGCTCGATACTTGGCGATCCACGTTCGCCATCGATGCAGAAAGCGCTAAACCTTAAGGTGAAATATCGCGAGAGCTTCCGCCCCTTCGCGCCGTCCGTTTTGCGCGAACACGTCGCGGCTTGGTTCGAGATCGACATGGATTCGCCCTATATGTTGCTCGTCGCGAATGTGAAACCCGAACGCTGCCGCAAAATGTCGGAGGACGAACAAGCGCTCTTTGGCATCGACAAATTGAACGTCGTGCGCTCGGATATTCCGGCCGTCACCCATGTCGATTATTCGGCTCGCATCCAGACCGTTCATAAGGAGACGAACCCGCGCTATCACGCATTGATCGGCCGGTTCGAGGAATTGACCGGCTGTCCGGTCCTCATTAACACAAGCTTCAACGTGCGCGGCGAACCCATCGTCTGCACGCCGGAGGATGCATTTCGCTGTTTCATGGGAAGCGAAATCGACTTCCTCGCGGTAGGACACTGCATTCTTCACAAAGACAAGCAGAAGCCCGCGCTTGCCCACGACTATAAGAACGCTTTCGAACTCGACTAAACCGGTTCCAAATCAAGCATGGAAATTCGGTTTGGCCGATTTTCCCCAGCCGGCGCCACGAATAGAGCAAGACGCTTTGGGCGTTTAGTTCCACTATAACGTTGGACTCAACAACTACTCTCTGGGGCGTTATCCACTGTGACTGAATCGTGGAGGATTCCCAAGGGCAAGTACTGAGTCGTTAGAATGCGAGCAATTCGGCTCGGAATGCGGAATTGACTGCGGCCTTCGCGCGGTTGCGCTTGAGGGACGTTTTGGCGCCGTCGCGCTTGAGGATGTCGAGGACATCATGGCCCTTGCACGTTGCAATAATCAAGACATATGCAACAAAATTAGAGTCTTGATTCAAAAGGACTTTTTTGTGCATAAGTCAGATGCAAAACGATTCCCGATTTGTGGCGGGTTCCTTTCGGTCAAGGCGAGCGACTCGGCACTGGATTGGCTCGACCGAGCGGCGCGAATTCCTCGCGCCATTTCCCTCAGTTTCCTTGCCCCACGCGCCGCGAAATAGGCGAGGATCGCGTCGGCGCCCGCGCGCTTCAAACTGATGAGGCTTTCCAGCATGGCTTTGCCGCCGCCGATAAAACCCTTATCCGCCGCCGCCATGATCATCGCATATTCGCCGGAGTCCTGATAGGCGAAGGTAGGCATGACGAAACGCTACTTCACTTGGAAAGAATATCGAAGGGAAGGTTTCACCGTCACGATGCCGGTGCCTTCGGCGATGTCCAGTGCGACCTCGCGCAGGCCTCGTTGGAATTGGCCGGGTCGATCTGATAGCTGCGCTTGTTGCCGGTGAGCGTCGGTCGCACGGCGTCCATGCGGGAAGGCGCCGCGTCGATCCGCGCGAACCTACTCGCGCTTGACTGTTTTGACAGCAACGGGCTTTTTGATACCCATGTGTTTTCCGGCAGTCCTGTCATTGTGCGCGGCGGCGCGCTCAAGTTCGCTCTTCAGAGCCTCGAGCTCCGCCTTGCTTCTGAGCTTCGGCCGTTCGGGATCGGTTCTCGTCACCGGCTGATAGGCGAGACTGTCCGGCGGCGGCCGTGTCTCGCGGACGAAATCCTTTGCCTCCGGGACGTCGACCCAAATTTTCGTGTGCATCAAGGTGTCAAGCGGCGAGCCGCCCGCCTTTGCCTCTTGCGCTTCAGCAAGAGGGTCAAAGCCAAGACAAATCCCGGCGAGCGCCACCACCGCCAGGGGCCGCGCGTAAGTGTGAAGGATCCGGTTTCGTTTCATTTCAGCGCGCCAGTGCCAAAGCTTTGTTTGGTTGCCTATCGGCATAATCCAAGTTTATTGTGTCGGAACCGCGACGAAACGCTTCGCGGATTTTGCCTTTCCAGAACCGGCTTTTTGCGCCGCACGAAAGCGTGGGAAATCCAATGAGCGCGAGAAAAATCAAGCGCTTGGAGGCTGGGCGGATCGAGCGCGAGCTCACCCCGCCAGAGTCTCAAATTGAAACATCGGCCAAGGCCGCTCCGCGTGCAACGGAGGGCGCGCCCGACTTTGAACGCTTGTCTTATAATTTGGCGCGGCTCGTGGAACAGGGCGGCAGAACCCTCGCCGCGTATTTCAAGCCGTCGGAAAGCAACGAGGCCAAAAGCAATGTGTCGAACGGAGTTGCCGACGCGCTTCGCTCGATCGGCCGCATAGCCGAACATTGGTTGAGCGATCCCGCCCGGACCCTTGAAGCGCAATCCTCGTTGACGGTCAAGTTCCTTGGCCTTTGGGCGCATAGCCTGCGGCGGATGTCCGGCGGGTCCGAAAATCCGTTCGTGCCCTATGATCCGTCGGACAAAAGGTTCGCCGCGCCGGAATGGCGGGAGAGTCCGTTCTTCGATTTCCTGCGGCAGGCGCACGCCATCGTCTCGCATTGGGCCGAGGATCTCGTTCTGCGCTCGAACGATGTCGATCCGCACATTCGCGACAAGGCAAACTTCTACCTGCGGCAAATATCGAGTGCCCTTTCGCCGTCGAATTTTCTCGCCACTAATCCCGAGCTCCTCAAGGAAACCTGGGCGTCGAGCGGCGACAATCTCGCCCGTGGCGCCGCGCTGCTGGCACAGGACATGGAGGCCGGCAAGGGCACGCTCAAAATCAGCCAATGCGATACCTCGAAGTTCGAACTCGGCGTCAATATCGCGACGACCCCCGGCAAGGTCGTCTTTCGCAACGATCTCATGGAACTCATTCAATATGCGCCGGCAACCGATAAGGTTTTCAAGCGGCCTTTGCTCATCATCCCCCCTTGGATCAATAAATTTTATATTCTCGATCTCAACCCCGAAAAAAGCTTCGTGCGCTTCGCGGTGTCGCAAGGCCTCACCGTCTTCATGATATCGTGGGTCAATCCCGACAAGCGCCATCGCGACAAGGGATTCGAAGCCTATATGCGGGAAGGCATTTTTGCCGGGCTCGATGCGATTGAAAAAGCGACCGGCGAATCCGAGGTCACCGCGATTGGTTATTGTATTGGCGGGACTCTGCTGGCCATGACGCTCGCCTATATGGCGGAGACCGGCGATAGACGGATCGCGAGCGCGTCATTCTTTACCACCCAGACCGATTTCAGCGAAGCCGGCGGTCTCAAAATCTTCGTCGACGCGGAGAGTTTGCGCGTGCTCGAAAAAAAAATGGCGGCGACCGGCTATCTCGATGCATCGGTGATGGCTTCGGCCTTCAACATGCTCCGGCCGGAAGATCTGATTTGGTCCTTTGTGGTCAATAATTACATGAAGGGCAAACCGCCGCTTGCTTTCGACCTATTGGCATGGAACTCGGATTCGACACGGATGACCGCGGCCAACCATCTTGCCTATCTGCGCCACTGCTATCTCGAAAACAGGCTCTCGAGGCGCAAGGCTAAGTTGGGCGGCAAGACCCTCGATCTTTCGAAAGTCACGCTACCCGTCTACCATCTGGCGACGCGCGAGGATCATATCGCCCCGGCGAAATCCGTCTTCATCGGCGCCAAGTTTCTTGGCGGCAAGGTCCGCTACGTGCTCGCCGGTTCTGGCCACATAGCGGGAGTTGTCAATCCGGCCGGCAAGCCCAAATATCAGTATTGGCGGGGCAAGGCGCCGGCCGGCGAGTTCGAGGATTGGTTCGCAGCCGCAACCAAACACAAAGGCAGCTGGTGGGTTGACTGGATCAAATGGATCAAGCGCCAATCGCGCAAGCAAGTGCTGGCGCGCCTGCCCGGCGATGGAGAGCTGCCGCCGATCTGCGACGCGCCCGGCGAATATGTGAAGGTGCGCTATTGATGCGGATGGAGCGGGCGAAGGGAATCGAACCCTCGTATGCAGCTTGGGAAGCGGTTATTTGAGCTTTTTATGGTATATCATCAGCTAACAAAAACCAGCATTTAACGTTGATATTATATTCGTTTCTGTCGTATAGCTGTCCATAGCTTATCGTGGCTACACTGGCTTTCGAGGCGCCAAATCGGTGCCAAATCACGCTGCCCTTACGGACACGACGATCCGCATCCTCAAGCCGCCGCTGTCCGGCACAGCAACGGTATGGGACACAATCCATGGCTTTGGAGTTCGATGCTCACAGGCGCTCGGACCGAAGCCGAGGACGAGCCAACCCGCGCCGGGCCACAAGATTTATCCCTACCTGCTGCGTGACATGGCGATCGACCGGCCGAACCAGGTCTGGGCGGCCGACATCACCTACAGCCCGATCGGCCGCGGCTTTCTCTATCTGGTCGCCGTCATCGACTGGGCGAGCCGAGCGGTTCTTTCCTGGCGGCTGTCGAACACGATGGACGCCTCGTTCTGCGTGGCGGCGCTGGAGGAGGCGCTGGCCCAATACGGCACGCCGGAGATTTTCAATACCGATCAAGGGAGCCAATTCACCAGCGCCGATTTCACCGGCGTCCTGAGCAAGGCCGGGGCGAGCATCTCGATGGACGGCCGCGGACGCTGGATGGACAAATTGTTCATCGAGCGGGTCTGGCGTTCGCTGAAATACGAAGACATCTATCTCAAGGGCTACGCCGACGGCCGCGAGGCAAAAGCCGGCATCGGCGAATATTTCGCCTTCTACAACGAGCGCCGCCTTCATCAGGCGCTCGGCTACCGCGCGCCGATGGCCGTCTGGCGCGAAGGCGCGGTCCAAACCTGTGGACATGTGGACAACGCAAACGCGTTGACCACATGTTCACAGCAAGAGAAACAGAAGCAGACAGCGCCTTTGGCGGCATGATAGAAAAGGACAACCAGCAGACGGACTTCCAACTTAGCCCGCGCAAAAAACGGTCCCGCTTCGCGGGTCCACTTTA
>QHBR01000010.1 GCA_003244015.1 Hyphomicrobiales bacterium
ATCTCTCCGGACGGACACTTAGGCGAGGGCATGCCAGTGCAAAGCCCTAGCATGGCGGTTTAAGTTTCCCCCGTATTCGACTTACTCCCCCCTGAGGGGGCCGAAGGTCCAGCCGTCGCCAGAGCGACGCGCCAGAACCTGATACCGCGCGAAAGGGAACCCTTTTGTGCGGTCGATTCCTCCCGCGTGCCGCGGGAAGACCAGAACCCGCAATATCAGCACGACGCTTTGACGGCGGCTTTGCTGTAAGGTAGACGTTAGGCGCGCGTGGCGTTTAGCGGATATGCAAACCAGGGAGGCTAAAATGATACAAAGCATCAAGCAAAATATCTTCGTGTTGACCCTAGGACTTGCTGCTACGGCGGCGGGGGGGATTGGTTTATTCGCTGCGGAGAAGGCGTCCGGCGCAAAAGACGCGGCAGTGGAGCGGACGCGGCAAGAGGTCAAGATGCTCGATGATCTCTACAAAACCGCGCTGGTCCTGGTTAACGAGCACTATGTGAACAATCCTTCTGACTTTCCGGCCGCCACCGCGACCAAGGCGATTTTCGCAGCGATGAAGAAAAACGGCTGGCATGAGGTGCGGTTGCTGGGGCTTACCGATGTGATAGGGGACCCAGATGATGAACCCAGGGACGCTTTCGAACAGGCGGCCGCGAAGAAGCTGATTGCGGGACAGGCGCCGGACGAAGAGGTTGTCGAGAAGGGTGGAAAGCGCTACCTGCGCGTCGCGACGGGAATACCCGTAGTCGCGGAAAAATGCATTATGTGTCATGAGAACTTCAAGGGGAACAAGGGGAACGTCGGGGCGCTTTCTTACACGGTGCCTGTGATTGAGTAATCGGATTCCCCAACTTTGGTTGCGCCCCTTAACGCGCCGCTGCGCGGCAAGCGCCTCGTGCGCCTCGGCTGCGGTCGTATAGGACGCCATGTGCACTGTCCGGCGCTGCCGATGCGCCCCCCCATTCGCGGGTGACGCACCATTGCCCGAACAGGTCGGGCTGCACGTCCAGCCGGTAAAACCGACGCATGTTCTTCGCAAGGTCCGTGCGGTGCAGGGTGATCGCGCTCATGCCTTCAGCCGTGAAATCGTCTGATGCGAAACGTCGTAGCTGAGTGCAATCTCGCGCAACGTTTCTTTGCCGCTGTCGCGCCGCCGCTGATTAACTCGCGCTCGAATTCTGCCAGCCCGCCTAGCACGGTCAACATAAGCCGCCCGTGCGCGGTCGTGGTGTCGGCCCATGTGTCGCCAAGGGACCGGAACCCTGCTCCTCTGGCGGCGATTGCCGCAAGCGTGTTGAGAAGATCGCGGGTTGATCGCGCCAGCCGGTCGAGTCTCGTGACCATCAGCACGTCGCCCTTGCCAAGACTATCAAGGGCGCGGCGCAATCCCGCCCGGTCGGATCGTGCGCCGCTGGCCGTTTCACGAAAGACCTTTTCGGCTCCCGCCGCGTGAAGTGCCTTCACTTGCGCGTCAACGCTCTGGCCGTCTGTCGATACCCGCGCATAGCCGTAAATCATGGGTCAATTATGGACCGGAAATATGGACCAGAAAAGCGAAATCAAATCAGCCGGTTAGTTTTGGTCCAAAATTCAAGAATTCTGCACCATTCAAGATCAGGCGTGGCCCGGTAAATCTGGCAATTTGCGTTCGGGCATTGGCGGCACGGGAACCCGGCCAAAGCGGGTATTCCAGTAAATCCATTGATTCGGCCAAATGATGCCGGGACAAGCGTTTTCGAGCGCCTCCATGAAATCCGCCTCATCGAGATAGCGCCGCAACAATTCCATGTCCTCCTCGGTCGCCCGTGCGAAGGCATACGTCATGAAGCGGTTCGGATATTCGAGCGCCTCGGCGGGACTTTCGAACCAGATAATACGAAGCGCCAAGGCTTCTATTTCTGGCGTGAGGGGAATGGTTTTCATCGTGCCTCGCACCCTGCAAAGGGTCAGAATGCTTGCAGGGGCTTCCATCGCAAAATCGTTGGCATAAATCCCTATTATTTTAACACAGTACCGCTGACGGCGCAGCGGGTCTGTTCAGGGGTAAGCGATAGCCGTTCATTCAGGGGTCATCTGGCTGGCCGCGTGGTCACTCAAGACCATAGGGCTCTGTTGCAAAGATTGGGAAACAGGCCTTTTTGAGTTTTTGGAATCCAGCTTTACAGCCATTTCTGAAAGTCGTTTTTTGACAAAAATGAATCTTTGCAACAGAGCCCGATTTCACGGCTTAAGGCATGATCCCCCGGTCTTTTGCTTGGTTTCCGGCTCTCGATGCCCGGCGTCTACGGCGTCTGGTCAGTTCTTAAGGCGTCCAGCAATGGCTTTCGGCGAACTTTATGAATTCCTTGAGGTCGTCCTCTCGTGCGCGCGACCACAGGAGACCATATGTTCTAAAGAAGTCCATGTCAGCCACCTGCACCATCTTTACGCCTGGCGTCCCGAGGCGGGCCGGAATAAGTGATAGGCCTACTCCGGCGGCGACGAGAGCCAGTGTCCTGTCGATTTGGGCGGTTTTATACACAACTCGTATCTTGATGCCGCGAGAGACAAGCGCATTGCTCGCATCCTGGAACCTATCGCGGCCCGTCCGGACGATAAAAGGTTCGTCGTGAAGATCAGCAAGCGTCACGCTTTCTCGTTGCGCGAAGCGATGATCTTCTGGAACGGCCAATACATATGGTTCTTTGAAGAGAACCCGACTCGCGAAGTTCGCGGCGCCGTCATCAAGGATCGTGAGTACAGCATCGAGCTGCCGATTAGCCAGCAATTCGACTAATTGCTCGCTGGACCCATCGCACACCTCGATCGCCACATCAGAGTTGACGCGCCGGAAAGAACCCAGCAGCTTGGAAACGTGGCGACTGGAGAGGGATTGCAGTATTCCAATTCTTAGAAGCATCGGTCTAGCGATCGTTTCGAGTTCGCCTTTCAGCGCACTGCATATTTGTAAAATTGCCTTGCCGGCTTCGAACAAACGCACCCCGGCGTCGGTCGGAACCACTGGGGAGCGCCGGTCCAACAATTGGACATCGAATTCCGCTTCAAGTTTCGCGATGCTGGCCGATATGGCAGACTGCGAGACGGCCGCGCGGTCTGCGCCTTTCGTGAAGCTGCCTGTCTCGACGATCGCGATGAAATGTATAATCTGATAGATTTCCATAATCAGTTGGCAAGCGTCTCCGGCGCCTCGATGTCAAAACGGCTCTTTGAATGGCCGCAGGTCGAGTTCGTGAGTCCAGGCGCTTGCCGGCTGGCGGTGCAGCGCCCAATAGGCGTCGGCTATCGCATCGACGGCCAGCAACCCGTTCTCGCCTTTCGAGCGAACATAGTCGGGGAACTTGGCGGCCGCGTATTCGCCCTGGATGACGCCATCTATGACGATGTGCGCGACATGGACGCCGTGCGGTCCAAATTCACGCGCCAGCCCCTGCGCTACGGCGCGCAGCGCCGCTTTGGCTGAGGCGAATCCCATGAATGGCGGACGCGCGCGAAGCGAGGCGGACGCGCCGGTGAAGAGAATCGTTCCTCTTTGGCGGGGCGCAAATCGGCGGACGGCTTCGCGGCCCACCAGAAATCCTCCCAAGGCGTTCTGTCGCCACAAGTCTTCGAAAAGCTTTGTCTCCGTTTCCAGAGCAGGCGCCGCGAAGTTGCTGCCGACGTTATAAACGACGAGTTCGAGATCGTTCTCTTCTGCGGCTTCGTCGAATAGTGCAGCGACATCCGCCTCGCGAGCCGCATTCGCCACCTTGACCACGACCCCGCCGCCCGGTGAGCGAATGCTGGCGGCTGCTGCGCGCAGTCGTTCCTCGGTACGGCCGGCAATTACGACGCGCAAGCCCTCCCGCGCGAAACGTCGCGCCAGACCCGCGCCCAGTCCTGTTTCCGCCCCCACGCCGACAACGACTGCTGTGCCTTGGCTCAAACAGCTCTCCCTGGCCACGGCCCGAGCCGACCGCATGCGGAAGGACAGCCTGCGCGTTCCTCCGCTCTTCGTTCATGCGCGACCGAAGACGAGAATGAAGTTGTTGACGGGCATATCTATGATTTTCTTCAATGCGATGCCATGCTTGTTCGCAGCTTTTTCGAGGTCTCTCACGTCTTTGAGGCCCCATTCTGGAACCTTGGCGGCGAGAATTTCCTTATCGAAGGCTTCGTTGGACTCCGTCGTGTGTTTCCCGTCGACCTTGAACGGTCCATAGATTGCGACGAAGCCGTCTTTGGTCAGAACGCGCGCCGCCACTTGCGCGATACCATCGGCGATGTTGACTGGCGCGACTTGGAACAAATTGACGACAAATATCACGTCATAGAGCCGACCCTTGGGGTCGGGCCAAGTCTCGGGCGCGGTCAGATCGATCTTTATCGGATCGGCGACATTGGAGCTGCCTTGATCGGCGCGCTTCTGCTTGATCGGCTCGAACACGTCGACGTCATAGTCGGACGGCTGAAACTGCAATTGCGGGAAATGGGGCGCGAAATAGTTTATGTGGCCGCCACCGCCGCTCGCAAGTTCGAGAACATGTCCGCTTTTTGGGAAAATCTCTTTGAAGACTTGCAGGATCGGATCGCGATTTCGATTGCCTGCCCAAGTGACATAGGGGCTAAGCGGATAAGGGTCGATCGGCGGCCGGTCCGGGGATAAGCTTATGGACATTTGTTTCTCCTCCCAAATGCTTCACACCGCCGCTCGATGAGTCGGCGGTCGAAATCGAGCCTGAGAACCTCACCATTCGGCCGTAGCCTCGCCGGTGCGTGTTGTTCCAATTGGTCCGAAACAGTTATGCGGGACAAGAGCAATAGGCAAATCGTTTGATTCGATTCATGAATCGATAGAAACGATTGCACATCTCGGTTCGCCGCCGGCGTTTCCGGCATCCTCTTTTCAGGCTCCGGCGCGGCGCTCTTGCGACGGGCTGGACCTTTCGGCCCTCTCTGTGGGGTAAAGGTCTAAATACGGGGGAAGACGAAACGGCCGGCAAATCTAGGCCAGCAGCTCACTCACTCCGATTGCGATCAGGAGCGTCCCCGCCACTGCATCCAGACCATGGGAGAGCCGCCCAATGGATGCCCCGTATCGGGTAGCGAGGTTCACCATGCCCCTGCGGGCGAGAACGGTGAAAAGCGCGACCCCGCCAAGCGTGAGTGCTACCCCGCCCATCATGGCGACCGCGAAAGTCAGGCCAGCTTCCGGAACACCCCGCCCAAGCGCCATGAACATCACGAACAAGGTCAGGGGACACGGCACCAGACCGGCAACGACGCCGACCGTCAGGCCTTCCCCATGTTGATGGGACTTACCCAGCCATGCGCGCACAAGCAGCCACGCCCCAATGGCCGCCAGCAGGCCCCGGCTGATGTGTTCAAGCATGGGTGCCTGACCAGCCCCGCCGATGGTTCGTGTAATCAGCGGCGCAGCCGTAAGCGCGATCACCACAGCCGAAAATACATGCGTGAGGGCGAGAGCACCGGCCACGGCGATCCCCCGGAGGACCGCCAATTGCGACCCGAGGAGATACGACGCGAGCACTGTCTTGCTATGGCCGGGCGTCAGAGCATGAATAGCGCCAAATGCGATCCCTGCCGGCAGCACCACCGCGAGCGCAGCCCAGTCCGGCGCGGCGGCAAACGCCGAAACATGCGCCGCCAGCGACTTGTAAATCCACCCCTGCAAGGCGATCAAAAAATCCATACCGGATTATCACGCCGGATTATGGCGGAGCGGCGACGTGGTCGAAAAAGCATGGACTCTATCCCCCCAGGGGGGATATGATGACGCATGGCCGATCAGCACATCCATGAAACGCACCCGGACATCGTCAATCGATTGAAGCGGGCGGCAGGGCACCTCAACAGCATCGTTGAAATGATGCAGGCAGGCCGTCCCTGTCTGGATATAGCGCAGCTGTCAATCGGCTCGCAAACGG
>QHBR01000322.1 GCA_003244015.1 Hyphomicrobiales bacterium
CGGTCACCGACAACTTTCGCGTCGTCAGCCCAAAGGATTTTCGGGTTCTGACGTGAACGGGTATATATGAAATATCGAGATCGCGAAAGGTTAGATTGCTCGCATTAACCCCGTTCCCGTTGATCCCACGTCCGGCGCCGTAACGAAGCACAAAGCGCTGCAGGTAAGCGTAGCTCTAGCGAAGCCGTCGAACATCTGCAATGGCCCGGCGCGGCGCAGATTATCCGCATCGAGCGGCGACGTTGGATCAGGGGAAGGGAAGCGTCGAGATCGCTTACTTTGTCGCCCGCCTGACGCGAGAGGAAGCCTCGCCGGAACGTCTGCTCGCCGTGGCCCGTGCGCATTGGGCGATCGAAAACAAGCTCCATCACGTCCGCGACGTGAGCTTAAACGAAGAATCGCTGCAGAGTGCGCGCCGGCGCCAGGCCGCTCGCAACCCTGCGCAATCNCGTCCTCACGCTCATCCGCCGCGCTGGAATGCATGTGCCCGAAGCCCGCGAAAACTTCCGCGAAGACCGCGCCGCCGCAATCGCCGCCGTAACCGGAAAGATTCTTTGAATGACCCTGATTGAAGAGCCAGGATAGATGGTTGACAACCGGCGGCAAGCTTTGTAGAGGACGCCCGGATGGAATGCGAGTCGGCCGCTCGTCTTGGGCGGCCGTCTTTGTTTCGGCAAAGAACGTAGCCTTGCCATGGCGGCGCGTTGTCGCGCAACGAAGATGGACGGACGACATCTTTATACATAACCGGTGATATATCCGGTGATACGTCGCCTCCGGGTAGGCAGCCGTTGAAGCGGTTGCAAGGTTCGCAAGCCGCCAAATCTTGGGCCTTGGCGGGGTGGTTCCCCCGGCTGGCGGCACGCCAATAGCGAACGCTTCACTGGAGATGCTTCGCCACCGCAGGCCGGATGGAACACGAGGGAAATTAAGTTGTTCGCAGTCATCAAAACCGGCGGCAAACAATATCGCGTCGCCGCTGGGGACACGATCACCGTCATGACGCTTGCCGGCGAACCCGGCGACAGCGTCGCGTTCGATCATGTGCTCATGTTGTCCCAAGACGGCAAACCGGCTTTGGGAACCCCCTTTATCGAAGGCGCCAGCGTCGCGGGCCAGATTGTCGAACAGACGCGCGGGCCGAAGGCTATTTCCTTCAAGAAGCGGCGGCGGCAGAACTCCAAGCGTAAGCGGGGCCATCGCCAGGATTTAACCCTGGTGCGGATCACCGGGCTTTTGACCGGCGACGTCGAATCGTCCGTCGGAACCGCCCCGCCGGAATAAACCCGCATTCGTCCGCGTGGGGCGTGCGTGAAGTTCAATAATGATGCGGAAAAGCGTCAAGCTGCACATTTCGTGCTTAGATATTTGGAGCCAGATCGATGGCACATAAAAAGGCAGGCGGTTCGTCCCGCAACGGCCGCGATTCCAAAGGCCGTCGCCTGGGGGTGAAGAAATTCGGCGGCGAGACGGTCACCGGCGGCAACATCATTGTGCGCCAGCGCGGCACCACATGGCATCCGGGCGCGAACGTCGGAATCGGCACCGATCACACGTTATATGCCTTGATCGAAGGAAAAGTCGCATTCCAGAGGAAAGCCGATGGACGCTCAAGCATTTCCGTCCAGCCAACGCCGCAAGCTAAGGCCGCGGAATAAGGGTGGAGACCGGAAAACCTCCACCTGCTCCCATGGACCCGGTGGACTTGGTTTTTCCGGACGCGAGTACCGTTCCTGAAATTCAGGCGGAAAGTCCGCAAATCCCGCAAGGGTTTTGAAAGGGAGACGGGGGCCGCCGTTCTTTATTTTGGTTCGAGACCTCGCATGAGGGCCGGAGCCCGCATGTTCCCGGATTTGACCGCCGACGACATCTTCCGCATCGAAACCAAGCGGCTCTGGCTGCGCTGGCCGCGCGCCTCCGACGCGCCGGCGATCACAAGTTTCGCGAGCTTGGCGCAAATCGCGCAGATGACCGCGTCGATTCCGCATCCCTATCCCTCAGGCGAAGCGGAACGTTTCATTATGAGGGCGCGCACCGGCAACGCCAGCGGAACGGCGCTCGTCCTGGCGATTACTCAAAAAGGCGGCGCGCGTCAAACGATAGGTCTCCTGAGCGCGACACTGGCCACGGGGAGCGACATCGAGTTCGGCTACGTTCTCGCCCAGCCTGTCTGCGGCAAGGGGTTCGCCAGCGAAGCCGTCAAGGCGCTCGCCGACACGGTCTTCAGTCTCACCCGGGTGAACCGGATTCTCGCCAACTCGCGCGTCGACAACATTGCCTCCCGGCGGGTCCTCGAAAAAACCGGCTTCGCCTTTGTGGATATTGGTCTCGACTTCCTGCCCGCGCGTGGCGGCCTGCATCCCTGCGACCGGTTCCAGCTTGACCGCGAGACGTGGGCGGCGAGCCGGAGAGCGGGGGGCGAAAGCCGGCCACTGCCGCCAATGGCTCAGCAGGCCCATGATGCAAACGAGGCCAAAGTGCTCGTCCCGGCGGCCCCGCAAATCGAAGAATGATGACCGGCGGCCCGGCTTTTCCCTTTTGGCCAAGACGTATCCGGTTTCCGCCATCGAACGGCATGCTTGTCTTAAGACGTTTTCGCCCCTTTAAGCCATGATGGGCCGCGCTTGAGTGTGACCGCCCCTCTCTTTTCCTTGTGGCCCGAACGGATGCTCCCGCATCATGACCCGAATGACAAGCAGAGGACTCGGAAAAGATGCGTCATTCCACAGCCCAAAATTCTACAGCACAAAATTCTACAGCACAAAATGCCGGCGCCGACATCTCCAAGGGCACGCTCGACGTTTGTCTTCATCCAAGCGGCGCCGCATAGCGCTTCGCCAATGACGGCAAGGGACACCGGGCCCTCATCGCGTGGCGCGCGCCAAGCGAGATCGTGCGGACGGGCCGGCGTCCGGCAAGCCCATATGCGGACGCCCCGCGGCAAGAGCTTTTTCGACGTTCCGGCAATTCGGCCGGTTGCAGCCATATGTCCGGCCTTCGCGTGCAGCCGGATTGGCTGCCGGCCCCGATGCGTTTCGCGGATCTTATCCCCGACCGTTCCAGCGCGCTTTGTTGCGCTGGCCGGCACGGGTTGTTCCGATCCCCGGCACGACCTTGTTGCATCGCTCGTCTTTCGCCCTTCCCAATCCTGTTCGCGGCGAGCCAATTGGCATATCCGATCGGTCAGGCTGCAACAGCGCGATAATTCTCCTTCTTCGTCATCGCCGCCCAAGCGATACGCGCTATCGTCTGCGCGATCCGGCGAGCGTGCGTGCGGAACTTCAACGGCTTTTGCCAGGCTAGGAAGTCCCGCCGCTTCAATGACGGCGGCCGGCGGGTTGGCCTTATTCCACGGCGGTGACCTTGTAGGAGTGCACGGCGAACGAAACCGGCGCGGCCGACGTTTTGTTGTACTCTACAGCGAACCCGAACTTGAAATCGCCCGCGGGAATTTGGGCGCGCACGCTCTTGACGGTCTGACCGTTCACGATGACCGTGACCGTCCCGTTCTTGACGACCGCTCGCACGGAGCTCACGTCCGTGGGGCCGGTCTTGACGAGATTATTATTCGCCGGGGTCTCCCAAACCGTCGACCATTTGTCGCCTATCTTTTTGTAGAGCCCTGCCGTGCCATCGGCACGAGCCAGCCCTTCCCACTTATTAGAGTACTCCGTGGCAAGGAAGTACACCCCGATACCCGCACCGAGTTGCGCCGCGTCCGGGGGAAGGACATTTCCACGCAGAAATCCCCTTGGCCGGCGCTAAGTCTCATTGAGCCGTCCCCGCGCCTCCCTCCCCCGCATCGGTCTTGAACGTGGCGCCAGGCGCCTTGAGAACGAGGCCATAGTCCTCGCCGAAGGCCCACCCTCCTGCATCGTCGGTGAACATCCTGCGAATTGCTAGCGATCTTGGCCGCATCATAGCCGTCTTCGACGCCGCCGCAAGACTTAAGCGAGGCGGGCGGAACTCCGCCGGCTTTTGCCGGGCGGTTGAATTTCCGGTACACTGCGCTCTAGACCGCTGAATAGCAGGCTTGGCACATGTTCGAGAGAGACAAAGCGATCATACGTTACCTCAAAAGCCGCCAAGGCATCATCGGCATTAGTCTCGGCTTGACGGTTGGCGGCATCGTTTTCATTATTCTAACGGACCGCTATGAGCTCAGCTTTTGGGTTTTCCTTGCCAATTTGCCGTGGGTCGAGCATTGGCTTCGGCGCAACAAAAAATGACCCGGCCGTTGCAAGCCAACGATTGATCGGCGGCTGTTATTCCGTCACCTTTTGCCGGTAGCCGAGCCTTTCGTTCAGCAACTCGATCAGGCGCGCCGCCGCTTCCGGAATCGCCGTGCCGGGCGGGAAAATCGCCGCCACCCCGGCCTCGTGCAGCGCATCGAAATCGTCACGCGGAACGACGCCGCCAACGACAATCATGATGTTCGCGCCACCTTCGCGTAAAATCGCCGCGCGCAGTTGCGGCACGAAAGTCAGATGCCCGGCGGCAAGCGACGAAACGCCGAAGATGTGGACATTATTTTCAATCGCTTGCCGCGCGGCTTCCTCGGGCGTCGCGAATAGCGGGCCGATGTCGACCTCGAAGCCGAGGTCGGCGAGCGCGGAGGCGATGACTTTCTGGCCGCGATCGTGCCCGTCCTGGCCGATTTTCGCGACAAGTATGCGCGGACGCCGCCCTTCGTTTTCGGCAAACGCCTCGACCAAACCTTTGACGCGCATGATGGCCTGCGAGCTGGCGACCGATTCCCTCGCATAGATGCCGGAAACCGCGACGATCCCCGCGCGATGGCGGCCAAACACTTTTTCGAGCGCGAAGGATATTTCGCCGACCGTCGCCTTGGCCCGCGCGGCCTCGACCGCGAGCGCCAAAAGATTGGCGTTCCCGCGCGCGCCTTCCGTCAAGGCATCAAGTGCGCCCTGTACCTGCATGGCATCGCGGTCGGCCTTTAAGCGTTCGAGCTTGGCGATCTGCCGCGCGCGAACGGCGGCCGTATCGACTTTCAAAATCTGAATATCTTCCTCGATCTCGGGTTTGAACCTGTTGACCCCGACCACCGCTTCGATCCCGCTGTCGATGCGCGCCTGGGTCTTTGTAGCTGCCTCCTCGATGCGGAGTTTCGGGATGCCCGTCTCGATGGCCTTCGCCATGCCGCCGATCGCTTCGATCTCCTCGATATGCGCAAAAGCCCTGCCGGCGAGAGCGGCGGTGAGGCTTTCGACGTAGTAGGAGCCGCCCCACGGATCTATGATGCGCGCGGTGCCGCTTTCCTGTTGCAGGAAAAGCTGGGTGTTGCGCGCTATGCGGGCCGAGAAATCGCTTGGAAGCGCCAACGCCTCGTCGAACGCGTTGGTGTGCAAGATTGGGTTTGGCCTCGCGTTGCCGCCATCGCCTCGATCTGCGTGCGCACGATATTGTTGAAAACATCCTGCGCGGCGAGCGACCAGCCGGATGTTTGCGAGTGCGTGCGCAGGACGAGGGATTTTTCGTTAGCCGGATGAAAGCCTTGCATGAGCTTCGTCCAGAGGAGGCGGGCGGCGCGCAGCTTCGCCACCTCCATGAAAAAATTCATCGAAACGCCGAAGAAAAACGACAGCCTCGGCGCGAAGCGATCAATCTTGAGACCGCCCGCAAGTCCGGCGCGGACATATTCGAGCCCGTCGGCAAGCGTGTAGCCAAGTTCGAGATCGGCGGTCGCGCCCGCCTCCTGCATGTGATAGCCGGAAATCGAGATCGAATTGAATTTCGGCATGTGCCGCGCCGTAAAGGCAAGAATGTCGGAAACGATCCGCAGCGACGGCTTCGGCGGATAGATGTACGTGTTGCGCACCATGAATTCCTTGAGAATATCGTTCTGAATCGTCCCGGCGAGCTTGGCGGGCGGCACGCCTTGCTCCCCGGCCACCACGATATAAAGAGCGAGCACCGGCAAAACCGCGCCGCTCATCGTCATCGACACGGAGTTCTCGTCGAGCGGTATCCCCGAAAAAAGGCTCCGCATGTCGTAAATCGAATCGATTGCGACGCCGGCCATGCCGACGTCCGCGGCAACGCGCGGATGATCCGAATCATAGCCGCGATGGGTCGGAAGGTCGAACGCAACCGATAGGCCCCGTTGCCCGGCGGCGAGATTGCGGCGGTAGAAGGGATTCGACTCTTCGGCGCTCGAGTAGCCCGCATATTGCCGGATGGTCCAAAGCCGCTTGGCATACATGGCGGGATAGGGACCGCGCACATAAGGCGCGATGCCGGGGAAACTATCGAGGCAATCGAGCCCGGCAATGTCGCTTGCGCGGTAAATTGGCGCGACGCTTATGCCCTCGGGCGTCACCCAAGGCCGCGCGTACACATCCCCGAATTGGACCCGCGCCGGGGCAAACGGCAGCTTGGAAAAATCGGGAACACGGCTCATGGGGCAGCCTTCGGGGCGCCAAGCATACGCCCCGGTTTTAGTTTGGCCCGTGTGAGCCGACCATCTTAAGCGCCAACCGCATAATTGCCTTAATGGCCGGCCCAGCCTCGCCTTGTGGCCTGCCATGAACCGGCGCATTGCATCGTCGTTGACGACCAGGTGCCCGAGCCTGCCCCCCTCGCGAGCTTTCCGGTAACCGTGGCGATCTGGCCGAAGCGCTCGAACGCCAAGGCCACGATGCCGCGCCGGCTGATCTGGCCGGAGGCTTCCATTAGCGTATCCCCAGCCGAGCTGACGCGCCCGCCGGATACCAAAATCATCCAATGATAGCCCCTGTCGCAACTTCCGTGCCGGGTGACGATATCGACAGCGTAGAGGCCGTCGTAATTTTGCTGCGCCGCGGAGCCGCCCTGCGCATGCGCCGCGTTGGCCGCCGCCGCGCCGATCAGGGCCACGGCGAAGAGACCTGAACATTCTATCGGCGTCATCTTATTGTCCTTTCTCCGACGTTACATCGTCTAGCTCTGCCTTTCGCCTAAGGCTACCGCGAGCGCTTCTCCCAGAATAGCCAGAGCATCGCCGCCAGCGCAAATAAATTCGGCGACCCCCGCCTCCCGCAAAGCCGTTGCCGCCTCTCCCGGCTCGCGTCCCGCGAGATAAATGCGCGCCGCTCCGGCGCCGCGCAGCGCCCGCGCGGCCTTGATCTGAGTTTGCATCGAAGCCGCGCCCGGCGCGCAAATACACACGCACTTGCAGCCGGAAGCGCGGAACGCATCGGCCGCCTCTTGCGGCGTCTCGAAGCCCTCATTGCTCACCGCCTCAATCCCCGCCGCCGCGAAAAAATTCGCAGCGTATGCCGAGGCCGCCGCGGAACCTTGCGGCCTCCCGAGATCGGCGAGAAATATTTTTGGCAGCGCCCCGGTATTGCGGAAATGCTCATCCGAAGCCGCGCGCAAGATCTCGTAAGGCTCCGCGTCGCGCCGCGAGAGCAGGGTCGCGCCGGTTCGCGCGGGAGCCTCATCGGCCCCGGCGGGAGCTGGTTCGAGGACGTTGGCCGGCGCTTCGGCAAGGAGAGGAAACGCGCTAGTCCCGGTGATCGGGAGGGTGCGTTGCGCGATGGCCTCGCGCCGCGCCGCCGCCGCCGCGGCGATCTCCCTTTGCGGTACGCCCGTTCGAAGACTGGCGATCATGCCGCCTTGCGCCTCGAAATCTTGGAACAAACGCCACGCACGCGCGCAGAGTTCGTCCGCCAAAGCCTCGAAACTCCCGGCGCCGGCCGCTGGATCGGCGACTTTCGCAAGCTTCGCCTCATGGATCAAAATAAGCTGCGTATTGCGCGCGATGCTCCGCGCGAAATCGTCCGGCAGGCCAAGCGCCAGAGTGAAAGGCAAAACCGTGATCGCATCCGCGCCGCCCGCGCCCGCGCAAAATACGCCCATAGTCGTGCGTAGGATATTCACGAACGGATCATATTTCGTCATCATCCGGAAAGCAGTCTCGGCATGGACCAGAATGGGTTTTGGTGCAAGGCCGCACGCGCTCTCGATGCGCGCCCAGAGACGCCGCAAGGCGCGGAATTTGGCGAGGGCCAAAAACTCATCGGCGTCGGCGGCGAGAAGAAACGCGATCTCGCTCCGCGCATCTTCAAGCGAAAGGCCCTCTGCTTCGAGAACCCGCAAATATTCGACTCCCGTGCCGATCACGCACCCAAGCTCTTGTGCTTCCCCCGCACCTGCTTCGTGATAGGGCCGCCCGTCGGCAAGAAAGAGGTGCCCGGCAAACCCCGCGTCGCGCAAGAGTTTGTGCATCTCCGCTACGCCGCGCCCGGGGGGCAAAACGCCCGTCCGCGCGAGATGCCCAACCGGATCATGGCCGAAATCAACATCGAGCGAAGCCGATGTCAAACGGCGGTTGCGCGCCATCGAAGCAAAAGCGGGCGCGAGGTCGAGCGCCCGCACGCCGGCATCGAGGCGAAGCGATATGAGATCGAGGTCGATTCCGGTAAGCGCCGCACCGAGGTCACGTTCGGCCTCGATCCGCACGCCAATGCCGCGAGCACTTGGCGTTTGCGCGATCGCGAGGGTCAGCGCATCGGCGCCGCCGTCGAGATCCGCGCGGGCCATTTGGTTCGCTGTCTCGGGCGACGGATGATCCATCCGTTGCGAGATTGTCCAGGCGCCCGGCTTTTGCCGCAGTGCCCGCGCGCCTTCGCGCGTGACGCAGGGATAAAGCGGCGCGATCTTCAGCCCTTCGAATGTCGTCGAGACAAGGGATTCAAAAGGCCGGCCGTCGAGCGCGCGTTCGACGAGCGTTCGCCATTCCGCCTCGTTGGCGGGCGCGGTTCGTATCCCCGGCGCAGGCGCGGCCTCCTTCATGGCTCTTGCCGCTCCATGTGTTCTTCGATCGACGCGGAAAAGTCAGGCTCGTCGAGTGTTCCATCGGCGAGCGCATGGTGATGTGCCCGATGCGTGCGGGACGCAAAATTGCTTGAGCTCATCATGAAATAAACCCACGACCAGGCGGCGACGGGGCGGGATCCTTTCGAGCTCTAAGAAGCGCACGTTCTATAATGGACTGATGGCTCCTTAACTGGCTACGAGCGATTATGAATTCGCTAATTGCCTTGGCGTTGGCGCTCTTGCGGATCTTGTTCACGTCCGACAGCCCTAAGAACCCCGTTAGCGCCAAGCGATATAGCGACGGGGCAAGCCATAAGAGACTCTCCTTTGACCCCTTCGGGATAAGTGGCTTTGCTTGTAAGGGATTGCCATGTAGAAAATCGCAGCGAGCTCGATACAGTTTGCCATAGAGCCAGCAGGGCAGGGAACGGCGAGGCCAAGGCTTCTTCTTATTCATGGGCACCTCGAAAAATATT